>DAISHM010000082.1:0-6303 GCA_036822535.1 Candidatus Caenarcanales bacterium | reverse complement strand
AATTAGATCGTAAGCCAGAAGATAAAAATGTCATCTGGGATAAATTAGAATTCTCTGATTTCTTAAAGCTAGTCAGTGAGAATCATCCACAAATATTACAGGCTAAGATTAAGCGTAATCAGGCTAATGCTAAGCGTCTAGAGACTCAGGGGGCTTTTGATCCTTCTTTAAATTCTAAAAATGCCTATAACTTATATAACAGCTCTTCTGCTCCAGGAAAGGAGCAAGAAGCATTTACTTCGGCTAATAGTTTAGATATTCTTACTAGATATGGAGCGAAGCTTTCTCTAGGTGCGAAGTTTGCTAATGGTGATATAAAGACTCCTCTGTCACCGACAGGTTCTGGTGGTGAGTATTTCGTCGAAGCACAGATCCCTTTACTAAGAGATGCTATTTATAATGCCAAAAATATAAAAGAGAAAAGTGCTATTTTAAATGAATCTATAGCAGACCTCACTTTATATCGTAAACAATTAGATGTATTACAAAAAGCTACAGAACTGTACTGGAAATGGTACGCTAATTTTAAAATTTTAGAAGTAGAAAATTATTTAGTAAGCTTATTAGAAGAGCAGTGTGAGTTCGTAAGAGCTCAGGTCGAATTCGGTAATTTAGCCCAGCTCGCTTTTATAGAGATTAATACTGAATTACAGAAAAGATTAGTAAAGAAAACTAAGGCTGAAAGGAACGCTCAGGAAGCTTCTTTAGCTTTAGCAAACTTTTTATGGAAGGATGATGGTAAACCTCTAGGGCTTTTCGCTAAAGATCAAATCCCTGTGCTTAATGAAACTGTCTCTGCTAGTCTAGCCATCGATGAGATTAGTAACGCTAAACTAAACGCTCTTAAGCAGAGACCAGAATTTAAAGCCTTAGATTTATCACGTGATATAGCTGTCTTGGAGAGAAAGTTTGCGAAAAATCAAATGCTACCAGATTTAGATTTCTTTATTAACCAAGGTGTAGAGACGGGTGAAGATAGCATAGGGCCTACTACCGCAGCTGGGGTTAATTTATCAGTGCCACTGCGAGTAAGAACCGCTCGAGGTTTAAAAAGGCAGGCGGATTTAAGTGTCCAATCAATTAATTTAGCAAGCCGTGAATTAATGCAATCTGTAATTTTAGAATTAGAGAATGCTGTCTCTGAGCTAGAATTGAGTAAAGCTAAAACGAAATTTGCTAAAGAGAATTTAAATTTAGCGACTAAATTATTTGAGGGGGAAATGGAGAAATTTAGATTAGGGGACAGTACTTTATTTTTGGTAATTAGAAGACAGCGCAGCATGGCTGAAGCAAATATAGATTATTATAAGTCTTTCTCTGACTATAAGACGGCGGAGCAGGTCTTTAAGCTACTGCAAGGTAACATCAGCATATAGAGGGCGTGTAGCGGAACTCCAATTTCTGCGTTTTCGTCGTCTTCATGATCCTCATGTACTATTAGTACACTGCGGTCATTCATCCTCCTCAGCCTTGAACTTGTTCGTTCGGCTACACGCCCATTGTTTATGTGTAGCGGAACTCCAATTTTTGCATTTTCGTCAATGTAATTGCTTCAAAACATAATCAGCAAAGGACTTTACTGATTTTTTTGCGTTATCTTTGCAAAGCAGAGATATATGGGTGTCTTCTAAATCTGGTAATTTCGGGTCACGATAAATATCTAGATTAGGCGGAATCATATTTAAAGGAAGTACTGTAATTCCCATGCCAGCTCTGACTGCTGCTGTGGCTCCAGCGAAGCTAGGACTGGAGTAGACTATTTTCCAGTTTAAGCCAGCTTTATTTAAAGCATCTATGGCTCTTGCTCTATAAACGCAAGGCTGCGGAGATAGCACCAGAGGTAAACTGCTATAAGTCTCTTTATTAGTGTTTTCTATATTCTTAGGGGCATGATTATTACTTGGATTATAATTATGAGCTGCTACCCAGACTAATTTTTCACGCCAGACTTCTACTCCATTCGGGAAATCACTTTTACTATCTAGCTTTACGAGGACTAGGTCGAAGTGTTTTTTCTTAAAATTATTTAAGAGATTGAGAGTGAGATCACATTCTACGCTTACTGAAATTCTAGGATGGCTGAAAGAAAAATCAGAAAGAACTTTATCTAAAAAAACTGTCGCGAAATCTTCTGGTAGTCCGAATCTAATTTCGCCCTCTAATTCGGGTTCTTTAAAGTAATCTATGGCTTCTTGTTCTAATCTAAGAATTTCTTTAGCATAGCTTAGTAATATTTCTCCTGCGTGAGTAAGGCTATTAGAACGGGCTCTGTGGAATAGCTGAGTTTTAAGCTGCTTTTCTAGTTTGGCGATTTGCTGTGAAATAGCAGATTGGGTAATATTAATTTTTGCTGCTGCTTGGGTAAAGCTGCCGTACTCAGCGAGTGCGACGAAACATTGTAAGCTAGATATTTCTAAATTATTCATTTTAAAATTACTTATTTTTTTAACTCTTAAGTAGTAATTTAATTCTAAAGCACTATAAGTAAAATTAATAGTTTATTTTTTACTTTTAAACTTTACTTATATCTAAAGTTTTGTTAGTATTTTAGGCATGACTGAAACGCTTATGAATCAGAGCCTTTTTCAGATAAGTTCTTTCAGTCTGGTGATGAGTCTACTAGTGCTTTTGGTAGGTTTAGTAGTCACGGTCTATTCAGTGAAGTATATGGCTGGTGACGCTGAATATAAGAGCTATTTTCTGAAGATCTTTTCTTTAGTTATCTCTCTTATCTGCATGTTTAATGTCGATAATATTCTAGCTTTTATCTCATTCTGGGCTTTAGCGAATTTATTTTTAGTAATGCTTATGGTTCATAAATCATCTTGGCGGCAGGCTTTAGAGATGGGGGTACTAGCGGGAAGGAATTTCTCTCTAGGGCTTATCAGTTTCCTCTTATTTACGGCACTGTGTTTCAGTCAGCTCCAGACATTTTCGATTAATGAAATAAGCCGATCATTTCTAGATCTAGAGCCTGTTAGCCAAACCATACTCTTTATACTTTTATTAATCACAGCGATGACTCAGTCCGCTCAGATTCCCTTTCATGGCTGCTTAGCTTCTTCGATTAATGCCCCTACTCCAGTTTCTGCTCTTATGCACGCAGGTCTAGTAAATGGTGGTGGCTATCTTCTCGTGAAATTTTCTTCTTTACTCTTAGTTAATAAAACATTTTTATTAATTGTTTTTATTATCGGTTCTGTGTCAGCTTTTACTGCCTTAATCTGGCTTTTTATTAAAAGCTCAGTGAAAGGTGCTTTAGTCGCATCGACAATTTCACAGATGGGCTTTATGTTTATGCAGATAGGGCTAGGACTCTTTCCTGCAGCGATTAGTCATTTATGCATGCATGGTTTTTTTAAGGCTTTTCATTTCCTCTCAGCGAGTTCTGCTTTTACTGATTTAAAAATAAAAAATTTAGCTGTGAATTTTAAAGATGGGCTGAGACTAAGTGATGGAAAAGCTTTTAGCTTAGCTTTACTTATAGGTCTAGCATCTTTATTTATTTTCTCCCTCTATTCTCCTTATTCGCTTAATTTCTCTGATTCGAGTTTTATTCTTCTCTGCTTTATTTTTATGGCTTTAAGTGAATTCTCCTTCTCTAGTATTAAAGAAGCGAATAAAAGTCTAAATGCTAGTCTTAGCTTTCTTTTGGCTTTAGTCTTAGCTTCTCTAGCAGCTTTTCTGTATGCTTTATTTTTAAGTGGCTTTGAGTATATACTTTCTATTCATAATTTTACTTATGCTTTAAATTCAGTTCATTATTTAGTTTTAGCCATATTTAGTTTAGCCTGGTTTTTAATGCATTTTCAGAGACAGTCTCTAGATCTAATGTCTAGTCTTTTCGGTACTCTGCCTAAAAAACTTAGAGCTGCATTATATATCTTTTTCGTTAATTCATCTGAGGCTAATTATTCTACCAACACAGCACTGCGAGGAGATTATCGTTATAAGTAATTATGGATATTTTTAGCGAAACTAGTTTGAGTAATAAATTAAATGAGGTCATCAGTAAATTTGATGAAGAGAAATTTAATTCGCAGATGGTGCAGGCATTAATTTCTAGATCTTCTGAGATTATTCCTCCAGCTTGGCCTTTTAAAAATTTTATAGCCGTAAATCCACTAAAGGGTTTCGAGACTAAATCTTATTTAGAAGCAGATAAGGCAGCTAATTTGGACTTTAATGCTCAGTCTTTTTTAAGTAAAGCTGAATATCTAGAATATTTAGATAAAGATGAAATATCTCTAGCAGCTTTAAATGAAAGCCTAGGGATGAGCGTGAAAGATATAGATTTAAATCTAGTAGTGCTTTCTAAAGAGATTAATCTGAAAAAATTACTTTGGGGAATATTTTTTGCTAGAGATTTAGAATTTAAAAATTTTCCTAATCTAGCTTCCCTACCATATACTAAGGTGATAGATTCAGCGAAACCTTTTATTAAAGTAAATAATTATATGATTAAATTCCTAAAACATTTCTTCGATGAAGGAATGGCTGTCTGGGAGATGCCAGAAAGGGAGCAGGGACTTTATTTAGCTTGGAAAAATTTAGCTGAGTATGATTCACAGTTAAATTTAGATAAGCAGCTTAAATTATGGCTAAAGCAGTTACCAGACTGTCCAGAAAGAGCATTAATAGTGCTACTTGATTCTTTAGGTATAGAGAAAGACTCATGGGAAGAGTATTTAAAAGCGAGTCTCGCTGCTTTGCCTGGCTGGACTGCATTTATAAAATGGCGGCACCTTTATGCTCATGTGGCAGAGTATAAAAAATACCCAGCTTCTAAATTAGAGTATTTAGTAATTAGGCTTGCGGTAGAGTCTATTTTCTTGTTCCAATATTTTAAAAAGAATAATATTAAAATCTCCTGTCTAGAAGAATTAGAGAGGCTTTTAGCTAAAGAGCTAGCAGCCAAAACTAAAAATCGTGAGGAACTAGAAAGAGAGAGGTATTTACTTACTGATGATAAATTAAAAAAATTACTATCTAATATTTATGAAGCTGATTTCTCAATGATGAGCGATGCGGAGCTCGCTTTAGTGCGAGCTCCCTTGAATTTATTTTTAGAAAGAGAACCTTTGATTTGGTTAAATGCTTGGGAAGATACTGTGCATAAGCCTTTAGCAGAGAAGCTTTATCTGAATTATCGTGAAATTAAGAATAATTCTGGAATGAGAGTTCAGTTAGACACACAGAAGGCGACTGCTTCTGAGCGAACAAGCCTAGCACAGATGGTCTTCTGCATAGACGTAAGATCTGAAGCGATTAGACGTGCAATAGAGAAAGATCCTCGTATAGAGACTTTTGGCTTCGCTGGCTTTTTCGGTCTGCCAGTAGCTTATAAAGAATATGAATCTTTGGAATTTAAAGATTCTTGTCCTGTATTAATTAAACCGAAGCATTTTATTGATGAAGAAATACATCATAGCTGCTCGCATAAAGCTTCTAAATATAATGCTTTTCAGGCTTTAGAAAAGGCTCTATTTAATATATATAAGTCACTTAAGTTAAATATTTCATCAGCTTTCGTGCTAGCAGAAGCATCTGGCCCTGTTTATATGCTATCTATGCTACTCAGGACTTTTCTGCCTAAGTTAAATTCTTTTGTTAAAGATGTTTTGAAATCTTTAAAACCTAATCTAGACTTTAAGTCCATAGTGGATAAGGATAAAGATAGTCTGGTCGGCTTTACGAAAAAAGAGCAGGTCTTGTTCGCTGAGATGGCTTTAAGATTGATGGGTTTAACTCAGAATTTCGCTTCTTTAGTAGTTTTCTGCGGGCATGGTAGTACTACTGAAAATAATCACTATGCTTCCGCTCTAGACTGCGGTGCTTGCGCTTCTAATCATGGTGGTAATAATGCTAAGGCTTTAGCTACTATACTTAATCGTAATGAGATTCGTGAAGAGCTGTCTAAAAGAGGGATTAAGATATCTGCTGAGACTAAGTTTATCGGTGCTGAGCATAATACTACTACCGATGATTTTACATTTTATGCACATGAATTAGAGACTGATACAGAGAAACAGAATTTAGAGACTTTTAAAGAGTCACTGAAACTAGCTCAAATAGAGAATAATCGTGAAAGCTCTTTAAATTTTAAAAGCTATGTTATATCTGAAGCTGATAATTTGAAACTGCGTTCTTCTGATTGGTCTGAAGTTCGTCCTGAGTGGGGGCTAGCGGGGAATCATAGCTTTATTATCGCTCCTAGAGCTTTAAGTAAAGGGCTAGATCTTTCTAGTAGTGTATTTATGCACTCGTATAATTATGAACAAGATGAAAGTGCTTTACTCTTAG
>DAISHM010000081.1:0-6320 GCA_036822535.1 Candidatus Caenarcanales bacterium | reverse complement strand
TGGTACTACTACATGTTGAGCTAGGAAAGTAGGCTGGTTTGATTTAGTTTTACTGAGGCTGGCAGTGAGAGTTATTAGAATCTCTTCACTTGCCTTGACTAAATTGGATGTTCTAGATGATGTAGATATAGTGAAGGTTTGCGTAGCCTATAAACATAAAACTACGGGTGAGCTTTTCTCTGAATATCCTTTATGTGAGGATATAAATATGATGGAGCCTGTTTATAAAGAGTTTTCTGGCTGGAATAACGAAGCTAAACGCGCTCGTGATGCTAAATCTAGAAAAGATTTACCAGAAAATGCTGAAGCTTATTTGAAATTTATTGAAGAAAATCTAGCTGTCTCTATTGATATCATTGGCGTAGGCCCTGCTAGGGAAGAGATTATTCTAAATGAAACTAGATACGCTGCTTTAGTCTCTGCATGATTTTCATACTGACTGCATTGCTTGCTTTAGTCGCTAATATCCTAGAGAGTAGTGTTAGAAAGCTATTCATGCCTCCATGTACTGCTATTCCATCTTCATGATTCTTAAGTTTCTTTAGTATAAACTCTGCGACTTCTGCTGAACTTGCGATAAAACCCTCTGGCAAGCCTAATGGGTTAGCGTTTGCGTTAGCAAAAAATTCTGTTTCGGTGACGCCTGGACAGATACAGATTACTTTAGCGGGGGAATTTATTTCCTGTAATTCTGTCATAACTGCAAGGCTAAAACTTTTTACATATGCTTTAGTCGCAGCATAAACGGCCATTAAAGGTACTGGCTGGAAACTAGCTGTGGAGGCGATATTTATTAAAGCTCCTTTATTAGAATTCTTTATATCATCAATAAATAAACGGCTTAGCTTGGTTAAGCTATTAATATTAAGATGCAGCATAGTGGATAGTTTATTTATATCTGATTCATGAAAATAGCTCAGATCACCCATTCCAGCGTTATTGACTAGTACATCTATTTTTAGATTATCGTTTTTTACCTGATTAAATAAATCTTCTGCGGCATTTTCTTGAGAAAGATCCTCGCTATATACCCTAATATCTAAACTATGTTTAGATTCTTGCTCTATCTCGCTTTTTAACTGATTAAGTCTTTCGGTTCTACGAGCCGTAAGTATTAAATTAAAACCCTCTTTAGCTAGTAGCTTAGCTAATTCGTAGCCTATGCCACTAGAAGCACCAGTGATTAAGACTCTAAGAGGGTTTGTGTTATTGTTCATGATAAAAATTATGCAAGCTCTGGTATTTTATTGAATACCTCACGGGTGAAATCTACTACATACTGCATAATCCAGCCACCGACTAGTAGATAGGTCACGATAAGAGCTATAAGTTTAGGTACAAAAGTTAAAGTTTGTTCGTTAATTTGAGTTATAGCTTGAAAAATACTAACCAAGATACCTACGACTAAGCCAGGTATTAGTATAGGTACAGAGATCAGAGCTGAAGTGATCAGAGTTTTATTGGTTAATTCAAGAATCAGTGTGTCATCCATAATTGATTTACTTTATTCGTAAAAATCCTTCTTAACAGTTTACTAAGGATTAAAGCTAGTAACTAGATTCTCACAGATTATATTCCACCCGTCAACTAAAACAAACAATACTAGCTTAAATGGCAATGAAATAGTGGCTGGTGGCAAGAACATTAAACCAATTGATACTAAGGCACTTGCTGTAATCATGTCTATAACTACAAATGGCAAGAATAGTACAAAGCCAATCTGGAAGGCTTTCTTAAGTTCACTGAGCATGAAAGATACCATCAAAATGTGCAGTGGCATATCTTCTGGCTTTTCAGGTTGATCTATTTTAGCGATTTTAAAGCCCAGCTTTAATTCATTTTCAGGAGTTTGGCTCAGCATGAAGTCTCTAAGCGGCCCTACTGCATTGGTGATAAATTCCTTCTCGTCGATTTGCTTTGCTAGAAAGGGCTGTAAAGCTTTATCATTGATTTGTGTGAAATAAGGATTCATAACTACGAAAGTTAGAATTATAGACAAGCCAATAAGAACTTGAGTCGGTGGTAAACTACCTAGACCTAGAGCTTGTCTGAGTAGACCAAAAACTACCACAAATCGAATAAAGCTAGTAGTCATCAATAATATAGATGGAGCTATGCTCAGTATAGTAAGTAATATTAAGATCTGTAAGCCTAAACCTACTCCTTGCTGCCCATCATTAAATGAGATATTTAATCCAGGAGCAGCTTTTAAAGCTAAAAAAGCACTTAGTGAAAATAAAATATTAACTATAAAAAAAATACCGAGCTGTTTTTTATTGGGCTTAGTAAAAAAGTTTTTTAGCATATTCCTTAATTTATACCAAAATAGCATTCTAGGCTGAAAATAATTTCTGAGAATAGTGCTAAAAAAGAAGCCCTAGAGTATTAGTCTAGGGCTTCTTTTTTAATAGAGATTTTTATATCCTCTTTACTACTACTTCGTAGCTTCTGCTTGTAAAGCTCTGATTCTTTTTATTAATCTGCTCTTTAATCTAGCCGCTTTATTTTTATGGAAAGTACTTCCCTTAGAAGCTTTATCGATAGCTTGATAAGCTAATGCCACTTTATCCTGTACTAACTTTTCATCTTTAGCTGAGGCAGCTACTAAACAGGCCTTAATAAGGGTACGAACTTTTGATTTCAGTTCAGTGTTCTTTTTATTATTACGAGCATTAATCTCGTCTCTTTTTTTCGCTGATTTAATATTCGGCATAGGAAAAATCATAATAACATATCGTGTTATTCTTATGCTAGGAAAACTTGCTTTTTCATTCTTCCTAAATTATGTCTGGTCCGATTTGTATTTTTACTGAAGAACAGTTCCCCCATATGCGTAAGGCTGGGCGTTTAGCTGGTGAGGTTTTACATCTAGTGGGAGAGAGAGTGCGTCCAGGAGTAACGCTTCTGGAGTTAGATGCCTTTGCTGAAGAGTGGATACGCTCTCATGGAGCGATTCCTACGTTTAAAGGATATATGGGATTTCCTAATACTCTTTGTACTTCTGTGAATGAAAATATAGTACACGGTATACCGAATGACAGAGAATTGAAAGAAGGAGATTTAGTAAGTATTGATGTCGGCGTAACGGTGACTGAAGATTTTAATGGTGAGCCTTTTACTTATGTCGGAGATAATGCTTTTACTTTTCCTTGTGGTGAAGTAAGTCCTAAAAGTAAAAGACTTTTAAAAGCTACCAATGAAGCTCTGTGGGCTGGTTTGGAAGCTATTTCTGCTGGTAAGTTTATTAGTGATATCGCTGGGGCTATTGAAGCAGTAGCGAATAAATATCGTTTTGGTAATGTAAAAGAATTTGGTGGGCATGGTATAGGCCCTGCCTATCACTGTCAGCCTTTTATTCCTAATTTTACTGAATATTTTAGACACTTCCCTGATGATGAAATAAAAGTAGGAATGGTTTTAGCTATAGAGCCTATGCTCAATGTAGGTGGCTCAGGGATTAAGAAACATAAAGATGGCTGGACTATTATGACTGCTGATCGTAAAAATTCAGCTCACTTTGAACATTCTGCACTTATAACTAATGATGGTGTTGAAATAATTACTGATGTCAAAAATTCCAAAAATATTTTTCATCATTTTCATGAATAAATGATATTTTAGATTTTGGAAAAGGCCTTCAGTCGGGGTCGGGAAATATCATTAACTGATATTGTTTTAGCGAATCCTTAAGGAGTGATTGTTGTCTAAAGAAATTATAGAAATGGAAGGAACAGTCGTGGAGACCGTTCAGGGCGCGAAGTTCGTGGTTAGGTTAGATAATGACCATGAAGTTTTAGCTAGTATATCAGGGAAAATAAGAAAGAATTATATAAAGATATTGCCTGGAGACCGTGTGAAAGTCGAATTGACTCCTTATGATCTTAAGGTCGGTCGTATTACTTTCAGAGTAATTAAAAAGAAAGGTCCAGAGATCGAGGTAGTAGCAGAGGAAGAATAAACATAATCAAAAAATAAATAATTTCTAACTTTCTGTATCGTTATGTTAGAATTTTGATTTTGTTAAACAGGATAAGCACATGAAAGTTAGGTCTTCAGTAAAGAAAATTTGTTCCAAATGCAAGGTGACTCGCAGAAAGGGTAGAGTCACTATTATCTGTGAGAACCCTAAACACAAACAAAGACAAGGATAATTTTTTATGCCAAGAGTAGCCGGAGTAGATTTACCTAATAAAAGAATAGTCATTGCGTTGACTTATATATTTGGTGTTGGACCATCGAGAAGTAAAGAAGTGCTTCAGAAAGTGGGTATCGACGAAAATGTAAGAGCTAATGAGCTTACCGAAGAAGAACTGATGAAAATCAGGGACTGTTTAAAGACCTATGAAATAGAAGGTGATTTAAGAAGAAGAATTGGTCTTGATATTAAGCGTTTAATAGAGATTAATTGTTACAGAGGTATACGTCATAGAAGAGGCTTGCCGAGCAGAGGTCAGAGAACTAAGACTAATGCTAGAACTCGTAGAAGTAAGAAGAGAGTAGCTGTTCCTGGTAAGAAACAAGCGGCTAAGAAGTAATTAATATAGAGGTTTATAAATATGGCAGCAGTTAAAACAAAAGATAAGTCTAAAGTTAAAAAAGCTAAAAGAACGGTACAGAAAGGTGTTGTTCATATTAGTTCTACATTTAATAACACTATAATATCTATTACCGATGCGGCAGGTGGCGTTATCGCTGCGTCTTCATCTGGTGCTGTAGGTTTTAAAGGGTCTAAGAAAAGTACTCCATTTGCAGCACAGTTAGCTGCTGAAGCAGCTGCGAAAAAGGCTGTTGAGCAGTTTGGGCTTAGAGAAGTAGAGATTTTAATTAGTGGTCCTGGTGCAGGTAGAGAAACTGCTGCTAGAGCAATACAGCTTGCTGGTTTACGAGTTACAATGATTAAAGACGTAACTCCTCTTCCACATAATGGTTGTAGAGCACCAAGTGCAAGACGAGTTTAGGTCATTAATTTAAGAGAGGATTTAATATGAACATTGAGTTGAAGATTGTTGTAGATGAAAGGCCTGCTGAAGATGGTACCTTGAGAGGGACTGTTATGTTAGAGCCTCTCTACAGAGGTTTTGGCCATACTATCGGTAATGTTCTAAGAAGAATTCTTCTTTCTAGAGTTAGAGGTTCAGCTGTCACTCACGTTAGAATAGAAGGTGTTAATCACGAATTTACGTCTCTGACAGGGCTTTCAGAAGATATACTTCATGTTTTATTAAATTTAAAACAATTAGTAGTGAAAATGCACGGTGATGAGCCTAGAACTCTTACTCTAAGAGCTTCTGGTTTGCAGACTGTAACTGCTGCACAGATAGATTGCCCGAGTGATGTAGAAATTATTAATCCAGATTTAGAAATTGCTAATTTAGCTCCAGATGGTAATCTGAATGCAGAAATCGTTGTAGCGAGAGGTTATGGTTATGTTCCAGCTGAGGATCATGAATCTGCGACTGCTGTGGATGTTATACCTTTAGATTCAGTTTTCACGCCGATTAAGAATGTAGCTTACTCTGTGGAAGAAGTACCTGGTCCTTCTGGTCAATCTAATGACTTTGATAGGCTTACTATGGAAATTTGGGCTGATGGTTCTGTATCGATTAGAGAAGCTATTGGTCAAGCTGCTGCTCAGGTAACTGAGATGATGAATGCGATTATCGATTTTACTGGACAGAAAGTCGGTGTAATTAAGACAGTAGAAGAGGCTTCTGCTGTGGTAGAGCGTAAAGAGGAAGATAAAGCTGTAAGTATTAGTGTAGAAGAGTTAGAGCTGTCTGTTAGATCTTATAACTGCTTAAAGAGAGCTAATATTAACTCTTTATCTGATTTATTGAAGCTTTCTGATTTTGATTTAATGAATATTAAAAACTTTGGTAAGAAGTCTGCTGAAGAGGTTCTAGATAAGTTAGAGTCTATGGGTTATTCTCTTAGAAATAGAGAATCTTCCTTAAGTCACAGTATGGATTACTAATATAGTCTGTAATTTGGTTTTAAAGATTTAATAGGGTTAGAAAAATGAGACACAGAAAGAAAAAAAGAAGAATGAGTAGACCTGCTGACCAGCGTAAAGCTGCTCTTAGAGCTTTAACTACTAATTTACTTAGAGAGAAACAAATCAGCACTACTTTAGCTAACGCTAGAGCTGCTGCTCCAGAGATAGAGAAAATTATTAGTTTAGCTAAGAAAGGTGACTTACACGCAAGAAGGCAAGCAGCATCTTTTATTTATGATAAAGAAGTTGTTCAAGATCTTTTCGATGCGGTAGTCGATAGATATAAAGATCAAATCTCTGGTTTCACAAGAATCATCAATAATGG
>DAISHM010000080.1:0-6369 GCA_036822535.1 Candidatus Caenarcanales bacterium | reverse complement strand
TAAAGCGAGCACCTTATTCAACTTTCCCCTCTGGAACCAGCTCAAACTGCACACCATACTCTTCACTCTGATTGATTGGTGAAGGAAAAGTAATTAGCTGACCATCATAAATATAGTGGTTAGAAAACTGGATCAAATCCTCATGCTTACTACGATAGTGCCAGAGTAGATCCTTTTTAGGTAAGAAAACTGCACATTCATCTAAAACACTCTCGAAATTTCTTTTCTCAGTATCCTCATCATCATCTTCATCACTAGCAAAGGAGTTAAAGAAATTAGTAGGCGGTAATTGATTGGTATCACCAGCTAAAATTAACTGTTTACCTCTATATATCGCAGGAATAGCATCTTCAGTACGAATCTGCGAAGCTTCATCAAAAATAATCAAATCAAATTTAAAACTTTTATCGATCAATTCATTTTCAGCATCATCTTCTGTACTTAGAAGCTGGCTTACAGATAACGGACTCATCATCCAGCAAGGCTTTAAAGTCTGTAAAAGATTAGGTATCTCTTTAATTAAGACTCTGATTGGCTTATGCTTTTTCTTTTTATTAATTTCTAAATTAAATATATCTAAAGCACGCTGATTAATAGGGTTAGCTGCATACTCAAGCCAGTTTAAAGCTAATCTCTCACAGAGCTTTCTACGTACATTTTCTATCTGATCTTTATCTAACTTAATGAATTTCTCTGTTAATAAAGCCTGCGCTGAACCGCTAAATTTACGAATACTAGGATTCTCTATTTCGATTTTATCTATCCAAGACTGGTAAAACTTGCTCAGGAAGATCTTTTCTAAAACTTCACTAGTAAAATTGTTTACCGTAGAATTAGCGTTTAAAGCCTCAGCATCTTTTAAATTAAGCTCTAAATTAGCATTTACTATTGCATCAAAAAGCTGACCTAGACCTAGATCCGTAGCTTTATTTTTCAGATTTCTAAACTCAAGCCAATCTTCTATCTGTACTATATTTTTAATTAAATCCTCTAAATGCTCATCTAGATCAGAGAAAGATAAATTTTCTATATCTAAATTCGGTATAGGAAAAAGTTTATAGTAAAAATCCACATGACCTTTAAACAGCTCAAAAGCTTTCAAGAATTCATGCCCTGCGACTTGGAAATTTTTAAAAGCTTCTTCATTATCACTTTCAGCTAGAATTTCTGCTAAGTTTTTCGGGAGTTCATCTATTTCTAATTTCCCAATAATTTTTTTAACCCAATTAATCGCAGTAAGAGTCTCCTGCCAGTCAGTATTATATTTTTTATAAAAAGCTCCTAAATTGTAAGATAGTTCTGTATCCTGCTTAGTAAGCTGGTCTTGTTTCTTATCTAATTCTGCTGCCTGTTCTAGGTCACGAATTAAAGAATGCAGACCCTTTACTTGATCGTAAAGAGCTAATTCCTTAATACGTTTCATATCTTTCCAATAATTAATATTTAAGTATCTAAAGAAATTATCATCACTGTAATCAGATTTAAATTTAGCTAAAAGATCGAAATGATCTAAATTTAAAAATTCACTACTATACTTACTTAATAAGTTTTCTTTTATAGAAGTATATTCTTCAAATTTATCCTTAGCTCTTAGCGTCACTGACTCTATTTCTTTGATTTTAGATTTAGAAAGCCAGCTTTCTTGAGGGAAAGGAGAATCTATAGCTAAGCGAGTCGCTTCACTAAGCCATTTCAATTCATTTAAAGTATTTACTTTACGGTTAAAGTAACGCTCAGCGATAGGACTAGCTAACTGAAATAGTCTCTGAGCTAGGCTTCTAGCTTCGATTAAATTAGATCTAATTTCATTTTCTAATTCATAGTTAATCTGCTCTATACGTACATTACGCCAAATAAATTTATGGTAGTTATTAATGATAAATGACTTTCTACCGAAATCTTCAAAGAAAAATCTAAGCTCATACAGCTCTTTTTCACCTATTCTCTCTAAATTGCGAATAGTAAATTCAAGTGAAGGATACTCTCTTAAATCCCAATTAATCAAACTTAGCTTAGAATAAAGCTGATAAAGAGAGAGGTTTACTGGATATCTAATTTAATGAAATTCATTTAAATTCTGCTCTAATTCTTCTTTTAGTCTATCTAACGGCTCTACATATAGCTCTGGGTCAGCCTTAAGCGCTAATTTTTTCACCTCTTCATTAGAGCTAGCGAGCTTCTGCATTATGGAAGCTTTGCTTTGTTGTGAGCCGTGTAAATCTAAACAGAATTGATCTAAATGAGCTAATTTAAGTCTGTCATAAACCACATCTAAAGCAGCTTTCTTTTCACTAACAAAAAGTATTTTTTTCCCCTGTGCTAAAGATTCAGAAATAATATTAGCGATAGTCTGAGATTTACCTGTACCTGGAGGACCCTGTAGGACAAAGCTCTGTCCTTCTCTTGCACTATAAATCGCTGCCTGCTGGCTGCTATCAGCATCTAAAATCTGAAAAGCCTCTAAGGACTTATATTTCTGATCTATAGTCTCTGGCTTTACTTCAGCATAATTCTGAGTGAGACTAAAAGTAGTAGTATTAAGACCGCTACCAGAAATGCGTTTAATAATAGGATGCTCTTCAATAATAGGTCTATTAGCCTCTAAATCCTGATACATAGAGAGCTTCGCAAAGGAAAATAGACTTAGATAATTTTCATCTACCAATTTCCAAGACTTAGTAAGCTCACTATGCTGATCTAAAATACGCTGCAAATCAGAAAACAATTCACTAATCGGCAGATTTTCACTTAATATCTCCTCTAGCTTATCTTCTAAAGGATGTAAATCTATAGCAAAATCTCTTTTAAATTTATAAGCTAGAGTAGGATTAATTCTGAGTTCATCTTGTAAAAGCTCTAATCTATAAGAACCGCTCAAACCCTTACGAGTTAGGCAAGCTGGAATTAGAAGGACTGGAGATTCGAAAACTAAATCCTCCTCACTAGCTTTATCCTGCCAATGAAGGAAATTTAAAGCGACAAAAAGTATATTTACCCCCTGATCACTAAGACTGTCTCTAGAACGAGAACGCAGGCGAGATAAAACTAAATCTAGTTCTCTATCATCTTTATCGGCGAGTAAAACATTAGCTATATCTTCATCTAGAACTGGACTAATACTAGACATATCAAAGATACTCTCATCAAAAGCGATCTCATCTTCTGCTTCTAGACCTAGATTAGTCTCGAAACTATCTACCTGCACAGGCTGTGCTTTAGCTTTAAAGCCTAAATCACGCTGCTCTAAAACAAATTTTTTAAAAATCTCTTCAGCAGATTCTATAAGGTTTACAGAGGGACCTAAATTCTTTTTAAAGTGCAGCAATTTATTTCTGCGACTAAAATCTATAAGGCTATTTTTCCATCTGTCAAAGGAAATTGACATAAATTTGATTATATAAGGAAAGCAAAAAGTTTACTAGGGACTGAGATAAGAAGAAAATATAACTATTATAAAAAGGGTATAATTATAATAGTTATAAAAACAATACTTTATAACCGTTATAATATGTTAGATTTATACCAAATACCTAAAGCAGATGCAAGAAAAGTCAATCAAGAGCTTGTAGAGTATTGTTTAGATTTCTTAACTAATACATATCTTAATGAGGGATATTATCAAAAGATTGATATTGGCAAAAAAAATAATCTAGAAAAAGCACTGGGTACTAGTTTAGAATCTTATCGCAAAAAAAGTATAGAGAGATTAAAATCTGAGGCTGACGAATATTGGAATAGCCCAGATCAACCCAAAACTAATTTAATAGAATTGCAGGAAATTATTCTTGCCAGATTAAAGCACATGTTTTACGTATCTAATTACGAGGGGATTCTCAAGCTTCTAGAATTTGCTGACAATCATCACAAACATGGTTATTTAGACTGGAATTTTTTTCAACATAAAAATAAAGAGACTGAGCGTAAAGTAAAAATATATAAACTTAAAATCGAGAAGTCAAATTCAAAACAAGCTCACACAGAACCTAATTTTAAAAATAGAGAAGAATGGAATAAATATTTTAAAGAAATATTTTTAAAAGAGGCATTTCCCGAAGAGTTGGAAATCAATCCAGAAACAGCTTGGACTATAGTCTCTAAGAATAGGAAAAGTGTATATAGATCATATACAAAAATCGCTGCTTTCGATAGCAAGAGTCTTCATGAGAATGGAGCAGTTTTCAGCTACAGCTTACTCAGAAGGCATTATAAACTTTTACATCAGATTGATATAAATACAAATAGCCATTTAAATAGTGATTATAATTTTGAATTTTTATTAGATGAAGCCATAGCCTCATCTAAGCATGAAGGAGCGCACACGACCCGCAGGCGAGCTAAAGAGATCATAGAAACAGGTCAAGAGCCTAAAGATAACCATGAAAGAATGATAGTAAATAACTATCGTGTCATAGATAAAATCCAAAGCGACTATAAAAATAGTGCTTTAAGTGAAGAGCTTTTACTAAATATGCACTATGAGATCACTAAAGGTACTTTAGAAAATTCTTTAGACGCTGGGGTTTTAAGAAATGATTTTCTTAAAGAACCTTTGCATATAGCATCTAGAGAATCGCAGGGTCGTGGAGATAATAGAAAAGACTATATCGCTCCTAATATGACTTTCGTAAAGCTTGAATTATGTGAACTCATAGAGTTCGCTAACAATGAGGAACTCGATAATAATTTTATACATCCCGTAATTAAAGCTATATTGCTGCATTTCTGGATAGCTTATCTACACCCCTTTGAAGATGGTAATGGAAGGACGGCTAGGGCATTATTTTACTGGTATTTATTGAGAAAAGGCTATAGTGAATTTAAGCTAATACCTATATCTTGTTTTATAGCGAAATCCCCTAAACAGTACTCTGATGCGTTTATTAATAGTGAACAGGATAACTATGATCTCACTTATTTTATCGATTATAATCTTAGAAAAATTAACGAAGCCCAGAACTATTATAAAAAAAGGCTTTTAGAAAGGGATGCTATAAAGAAAGCAGATAAAGAAAATCTAAGACCTAAGGAAAATTCATTTAATTCTCGCCAAATAGAATGCTTAAGATATTTATATAAAAATCCTAGTGAATTTACAAACGTTAAATCTTATAGCCTAAACCACGCTATCACCAAAGCGACTGCGGTAAAGGATTTGAAAGGATTAATGGAAGAAGGCTATTTAAACAATTATAAAAAAGGTAGAAATGTTTTCTATAAAGGGACAGAGAAGCTAAAGAGCTTTTTTACTAATTAGACCTCTGTACAGGTAATAGAGAAACCACAAACAAATAAGCATAACAAAGAAAGGCCACTATAAAACCTGCATCCCAATTAGGAAACTCTAAAGAGCCCTGATAAAGTTCCGCCACTTTAGCCATTACTGGTCCAATAAAAGCCCCACCAATAATAGCGGTGCAGAGAATACTAGAAATAGCATCAGCATATTTATCATCGAAACTTTTAGTAGTAAGCCCATAAATACTAGGAAACATAATAGAGATAGCCCAAGCAATGGCTGGTAGAGTCCACTGCACGACATTAATATCATTACTAGTCACAGTTAAAAATAGCATTAGAACTGCCAAGACCGAATGAATCTGAATAGCTAATCTCGCTGAAACCTTATCTAAATAAAGCGAACTCAGTAACCTACCTAATAATAAAGCCCCCCAGTAATTACTAATCGCTGTGTTCTTTTATTCTTCAGCACCCGTTCCTAAAGTCTCAGAGATTTTAAATTTATCTTCTAAATAGAAACCTATAGTATTCGCTACTCCGACCTCGACACCTACATAAAGAAAAATACCTAAAGCATAGAGGTAAATAAGCGGCTTTTGCATTAATAATTCGGCTACTAGATTTTTATTAGGTTTCGCTGCTAATTGAGATTCAGCATCTTGATGATGAGTCTCCATAATCATAGCTTCATTTATTAAATTAGCCTCTGCTGGAGAATGCTCTTCCTTAGCAGCTTCTGGGAATTTCTGAATGGTAATTAAAGCTAACATCACTAAAGCTAAGACAGAGAAAACCCAGTAACTAAATGTCCAAGGCAGATTTAGGTTTTTAATTAAAGTTACTAACTGCGGTGCCGCATAACTACCAGCTCCCATCAGTACCATAAATATAGTTAAATTACGTGAATATTTTTCTGGAGATGAAATGTCGTTCACTAAAGGGTTTAAGACCACCTGTATACCTGTAACCCCGATACCACAGATAAACATCGCTATCATATTTACGATAAAACCAGAAATATTAGCAAATAAAAGCACACCTAAAATAGTCACTATAGTACTTAAAATTAAAGTCTTCTTTTTACCCTGAGTCCCCATCAGCATCCCCCAAGGCAGTGATGTAAAACCATAA
>DAISHM010000079.1:0-6426 GCA_036822535.1 Candidatus Caenarcanales bacterium | reverse complement strand
TATCTAGATTCATTTCCATTAAATCTACATGAAAAACAGCTCCAGCACTAGCTCAAATTAATTTAGGGTTATAAACATCTACACAGTTATCTAAAAAGATTTTTTCACAATTAGTAGCTAAAGCAGTCCTGATAATAGCTCCAAGATTACCCGGATCTTGTATATTTTCACAATAAAGATTTAACTGATCTAATTTAAGCTCCTCACTCAATTTTCTTTTAGCAAAAATCCCAAGAAATGGCTGAGGACTTTCGGTATTACTAATGCGTTTCATCAGCTGCTCTTGAATAGTAAAAACTTTTATTTCCCTCGCAGCGATCGCAGAGCTTAAGATCACTGATTCAAGCTCCGCAGCATTAGCAGCTTCTGTATAAAAAAGATACTTTAATTCAAAACCAGAATTAATCGCTTCTAGACAGAGTTTCAGTCCTTCGACTAAAAATAAAGATTCCTTATCACGATATTTCTTTTCGTTTAAAGACTTAGCTAGCTTGATAAATTGATTAGTGTCACTAGTAATGAGCATGTAGATGAAATACTTCTATCAGCTTTTTAATAAACGAATCCCTCATCCACTTCAGGATGAGGCATAACATCGTTAAGCACACAGTAACGCATATAGTCCTCAGCGACTCTCTCATAGCTCTTTCTATAAGAATTAGTATCGGCCATAGTTTCTATATAATCTCTGATATGGTCTGGCACAGCTTTCTTTAAAGAAGAACCTGATTTTAAATATAAACTTTTCACGGCAAGCCTAAGATTCTCCTTAGTACCTCTTAACATCACTGAAATCTTCTCACCGACAAAGCGGAAACTTAATAAAGTCACACTATAATTAGCAAAAAAACGCTCTAACTGATCTATAGATAAATTAGAGATACAATCTCTCTCCAATTCAGCACTTGCATTAACTTTCATTCTAATAAATAATTTTACAGTAAATTACGCAATTTGTAGTTTAGATAAATTTTAGAAAAAGTTTTCACCAGAATGGTATCAAAGCTTGAAAAAAATTATAAATCTGCTCTTGTTCATGTCTAGCACTGATACAGATCCTTAATCTTGGAGTTTTAACCGTAGGTGGCCTAATGGCATTCACGAAGAACCCTGCATCTGAAAGTCTTTCGCTGAGTTGGAGACATAAATCCAGACTCTGAAAGCGAATAGTAAAAATCGGGCCACCAAAGTTAGTCCAGTGTAAATCTGTATTAGTGAAGTCATTTCCTGGAGCTAAACTCGATAATAAATCACTAAAATACTGAATATTAGAAAAAAGCTTCTCCCTTAAATTAGCTTCCCTAATTACTCTATTGATATTAAGCTCTGCAAGCTTCACTATTAGAGGTGAGCTGGCTGTTGAATAGACATAACTACGAGCCTTATTACGTAAAAAGTTTATAATACTAGCAGAAGCTGCAATATAAGCACCTTCTAGACCTAATGCTTTAGAGAAAGTACCCATTTGAATAAATTGACTTCTATTATTCACTAAATTCCTTTCCATATAATCACCAAGCAAACCAGCTCCAGTACTAGAATATATGCCCGTACTATGTGCTTCATCTAGATAAATAAAGCATTCATATTTTTCAGTAAAGCTTTCTAGTTCTTGAAGTGGTGCGGTATCACCATCCATACTAAATACAGCTTCAGTTAATATAAAAGCTTGAGCATATTTAGCCCGATATTTTTCTAGAAGAGAATCTAGATGAGCCATATCATTATGCTTAAAAATAAATTTCCTGGTATTCGTTATTCTAAGAGCATCCCACATACAGGAGTGAGCCAATTCATCAATAAAAACTACATCATTTTTAGCAATCAATGCAGAGATAGCCCCTAAATTTGCTAAATAACCACTGCTAAATAGCATAGCCTTTTCCTCTGATTTCCAGTCTGCAATCAAGTTCTCAACCCTCACATGCACAGGGTGAGTACCTGTAGTAAATCTAGCCCCAGTACTGCCAGCACTTAAGCTTAATAGTTCTTCTAAGGAATCTTTATCTAGACTGGTTTTTTGAAGCAAACTCTCTAAACTCATCTCTCCTTGACCTTGATAGTCATTAGAAGAGAAGTTAAGCAAAGTAGCACGCTGACTAAGGCTTTGATTTAAAGAGTCCTGATCCCTGTAAAGTTTTTGGCTTTTTAGATTTTCTAATTCTAGTTCAAAAAAATCATGCATGAGAAGGTGAAAATAAAGCACTAATATTCTCAGCAAAGCTAACTAAGTATTTTTCAGCAAGCTGCTCTGGACTATCATTATCATCAAACTCAATAGTGATACAATCTATCATCTTATCCTTAGCATAAGAACCGAGTGAACCTGGGGTCGGATAACCTATATCTTCAGTAAATTCTAGCTGCGTATCTGCTGCAAGCTTCATAGCAAAAGCCTTATACTTCCCAGAAACACTGTCATAATTTACCTGAGGAGGATTAGGATGGCGGATGAAGTGTTTAGTATGAAAGCTGATAACTAAATCACAGCGAGAAAGCTCTATTAATCGAGTTAGTAACTGAGTTTCTAATTCACTAGCTGGAAATTCTCCTGGGTAATAAGGATTAGCAACTCCATCTATTTTCAATCTCGCAGCTTCCCAATTCTTGGTAGGTAAATTTCGATTTAAATCAACACCACGAGCATTATGCCTAACGAAATGCTTTTTACCATAAGGATTTAAAAGAGGAACTGCTATGAGCTTAGCTTCATGCAAGCAAGTAAGATCAAAATCTAAATTCTGCACGGACAGCGCTGCTTTTTCACAAGGATCTAAATCAAAACCTAGTAAAAGAGATAAGGAAAGAGAGCAAAGCTCTTTAGCAGAGAAGGTCTTAGCATACTTAGACTCAATCAAAGATAGCAAAGACTGTAAAAAAAGTGAACTCTGAGGTTCAACACCATGAGTACCAGCAATTAATAAGACTTTCATCTAAGCTTTTATAGGGAAAATGCTCTGTAGCTTCATCGCAAGCCCCATATCACCTTTCACTTTTAACTTACCTTGCATAAAAGCCATTTGGCTATTTAATCTACCTTCTCTAATCGCAATCCAATCTTTATCACTCATCGCGATTTCTACATTAGGGTTAGATACCGCAGTCGAACTGAAATCACACTGCTTATCCTTAATAGAAAAAACCCAAGTACCACCCTCTGGACCAGAAATATTAAACTGGTATGTAGCAGATACTCCGTCTGCTCCATCTGGATTAAAAAGCTTGTGCATTTCTTCAAAAACTTCACCAATACTTGCCATGCTTTTATCTTATCACTGAATTTTCAAAACATTGCAAAGCATTAAGTTAATTGCTAGAATAATTAGCCTGCTTATATTCTTAAAATTAAAAGATTAAGCGAGATGGTGAAAAAATATGTCAATGGAAACAAAAGAAGCGAATAACACTAACGATGCAGCATCAGAAGCTGAGAGACTAGAAAAGCTAGAAGCTAAAAAAGCTGAAGCGAAAGAATTACTCAGATCTTTAGTAGCTGCTGGCTCGCATTTAGGTCACCCTACACGTAAGAAGAATCCTAAAATGGATGCTTATATTCACTCAGCTAAAAACGGCTTACATGTTATTGATATTTCTATAACGGTTTCTAATATGATGAGGGCCGCAGACTTTTTAAGGAAGCAAGTAAAACTTGACAGGAACATACTTCTAGTGGGTACTTCTAAGCATGCTTCTGAGCTAGTTCAGTTAGAGGCTGAAAGAGCTGGTGTTTTTTACATTAATCAAAGATGGTTAGGTGGTCTAATTACTAATTTTGACATCATTAGATCTAGACTTAATACACTTAGAGAATTAGAGCATTCTAGAGATTCTGGTGGTTTTAAAGGTTTAGGTAAAAAGGAAATAGCTGCTTTAAATAGACAGATCCTAAAATTAAATAGATCTTTAGGCGGTCTTAAAAAAATGAAAGGTAAGCCAGACGTAGTGATGGTCTTAGATCAGAAGAAAGATGCCTTAGCTATTACTGAATCTAAGAAACAGGGTAATATCAGCATACTTTCTTTAGTAGATACTGACGGAGATCCTACTGGTATAGATTTCCCTATTCCTGCTAATGATGATTCTATAAGCTCTTTAAGCTTCATCCTGAAATATTTTATGGATGTAGTAGTAGCAGCTAAACAGAAAACATCTAAGAGATAAGCTATTATAGTTATCGAGAAGATTTAAATTAAAGAGGTATAAAAATGAGTTTTGGAGCAAAAGAAGTAGCTGAGTTAAGGGCCATGACTGGCGTTGGCATGATGAAATGTAAAGAAGCCCTTACAGAATGTAACGGTAATCTAGAAGAAGCTGTTAATTACTTACGTAAAAAAGGTATCGCGGGTGCAGCGAAAAAGATAGCGAATGTAGCCGCAGAAGGTGTACTTGCTGTAGCTGTTTCAGCGGATAAGAAGACCGCAGCGATGATAGAACTGAATTGCCAGACAGATTTCGTTGCTAAGAACGATGATTTTCTTGCTTTCGCTAAGAAAATTGCTCAATTTACTTTAGAGAAAAATTCTGATAATTTAGAAACTGTTTTAGCTGCTGATTTTGCTGGTAAATCACTTAATGAGTCTATTCTTGAGCAGATTTCTAAAATTGGTGAAAAGATCGAATTAAGAAGAATAGCTTTAGTAAAGAGTAATGGCATAGTAGCATCTTATATTCACCCAGTAGGTTCTAAAGTAGGTGCTTTAGTTAGCTTAGAAGGTGAAGCTGCGACAGAAGAAAAAGCATTAGATTTAGCTATGCACGTAGCTGCTAGTAATCCAGCTCCAGAATTTAGAACTAGAGCCGATATTTCTGCTGAAGTTATAGCTGCTGAAAAGAAAATCGAGATGGATAAGGAAGATCTAAAAGGTAAGCCTGAAGAAATTAAAGAAAAAATCGTAGAAGGCAGAATTAGTAAGCTTTTAGCAGTTAAGACTTTAGATGAGCAGCCATTAATTAAAAACCCTGATTTAAAAGTTAAAGATTATCTAGGAAAAGCTACTGTAGATTCTTTCGTACTACTTAAAGTAGGTGAAGGTATCGAGAAAAAAGAAGATAATTTCGCAGCAGAAGTAGCTTCTATGATGTCTGGTTCTTAAAGAGTTCACTAGGAATTTTGATTCTTAGCTTTAAGAGATTGGTACTGCCGCAGTGGCGGAATTGGTAGACGCGCCTGACTCAAAATCAGGTTCCCTTAAAGAGTGTCGGTTCGAGTCCGACCTGCGGTACCACTTATAATAAGGGGTTTAGCTCAAATAGACAAATTTAAGAGCGAGGCTGAATAGTATTAGTTTTACATATCTTAGAGTAGTGATAGTAACTAGCCTTAGGCGTTCTAGCATAGCTATCTAAGTCGACATGGATTAAACCAAATCTAGGATTCATTCCTAAAGCCCATTCAAAGTTATCTATTAAACTCCAGTAAAAATAGCCCTGAACATTCACCCCTGCTTCTATAGCCTTAAGCAAAGCAGCAAGATGTTCGTTAATAAAATCTATACGGTAAGTATCATCTAAATCTTTAAACTTTTCCCCGTCCTCTATGGATGTGCTTAGATTAGCGTTCGCACTATTAGTCTCTATGTGGCAATAACCATTCTCCGTTATAAATATAGGGGTGTCAGCTAAAAGCTTTCTAAATTTATCTGAACTCAAAACTCTATAAAGCCCTTCAGGATAGAGCTCCCAAGCTAAAGAATTATATTTAGCGTTCTCAGGTTTCTGCAAGTCACCCCATAAAAGTGAATCTAATTCAGGATTGGCAGGATCTTTAGCACTAGTCGAAAATTTATAAGTAAATCTAGTGTAGTAATTAACCCCAAGGAAATCCAAACTATCCATTTCTAGACAGGCTTCTATAAAACTATAATTATGTAATTGATTTCTAATCAGTACAGGGATTTTATCTAAGTTAATTCGTTTTTTACGTGGCTGCTGCTCTAAAGCAGAGTTTTCACTCGAGTTAAAGTTTGACTGATAATCATCACTCTCGTCACTTGCAGTTTCAAAATAGTACATATTCTGAGAGAAACCGACTTGGTGAGTGGGATTATACTCTTTTATACTTTTATAAGCGAGTTCATGAGCAGTAAGCATACCTTGGTAAGCTCTGAAATAACCGTTATAATCATGTACTTTTCCTGGTGGCCAAATGCCACTTTCATAGCCAAAGCCAAGAAATATGTTTGGTTCATTAAAAGTTATCCAATGAGAAATTTTATCTCCAAAATTTTCCAGAAGGAATTTCACAAAATTATTAAACTCACAAGCAGTATTAGGATTCTCCCAGCCACCAGCTTCTGCAAGCCAATTAGGAAGCACGAAATGCACAAAAGTCTCAAATGGTTATAACTTTAACCCGTCTAAAAGTCTATGATTAAAATCTACAGTAGCTTCATCAAACTGATCTGGAGCACGATGTAAAGCTGCCCA
>DAISHM010000078.1:0-6448 GCA_036822535.1 Candidatus Caenarcanales bacterium | reverse complement strand
AGTACGCAAAACCACTGAACCTATTTTCCCCCAATTAATACCATCGTCAGACTCCAAGTAACGTAAATGATACTTATGCACTGGTTTATCTAAATCAGACATAAATGTAGAACCTGCTGGGTACCACATTTTAAACTTTTTTATACTCGAATCTTATATTACACTAGGACAAGAACGCATTAAAAATTCATCATTGGATCTATCTAATATTGGAGTTCTAGAAAAACGTTTAAATGTTTTAGCATTATCAGTACTGATTGCCAAACCAGAAAACATATAGAAGGGGACCTGTATTCCTTTTTGGAAGCCAAAGTAATATAAGTACACCACTGAATCACTAACTCTCACAATAGAAGCTGGACATAAACCATTATCATCAAAAGTACCATCCTCACCAATATCTAGAACTGGAGAATCCGAGATCTGCATTATTCTCTGAGGATCCTCTGCATCTAAATCTAAATAAGCTATTCTAGAAATACCCTCACTGTCACAGAAACCACAGTATAAGCGGATAAGACTCTCATTTAATAAAAATGGAGTCGGTACCATAACTCTAGTACTAGCTAAGGGATGCAGAGATTCTGGTTTAAAAATTAATCCCTTTTTAACCCAATTGATCATAAATCATCACTTATTTAAAGAAACTCATATCTGAAGCACTACCCTTTAAAGGCTTAGCAGGATTTCCTACATAAATTTTATTCTCCTCTGTATCTGAAATCACTACAGCTCCCATACCAATAAAATTATCATCAGCTATAGTTAAATTATTACTCAGAGAAGCATTTACACCGATAAAAGCATTTAACCCTATTTTACAAAAGCCAGAAACCACTACATGAGAAGAAATGAAACAATTATCAGCGATACTTGAATGATGTCCGATGTGATTACCACTCCACAGGATCACATTATTACCAAGTTTAACAAAAGGCTGAATAGTATTATCTTCGAAGATAAAGCAATTCTCACCATACTCTACATTACGCCAAAGAAAAGCTCTAGAACTGACATAGCTAGCTATTTGATAGCCTTGCGATTTTGCAGTTTGATATAAACGCGTGCGAGTACGGTTAAATCCATGATACGTCAAAGCTACAAAGACAGAATAATCGCTAGGAGGATGAGTTTGAACTAAATCCTCAAAAGGAACTACTTCTAATCCAAAAAGATTTGCTTTCTTAATAAAAGCCCTTTCTACCGCGAAAGCTTTTACCTCGTAATCAGAATCATACTGAAAGTACTCATAAGCGATTTCAGCAAAAGCACTGTCCCCTAAGATTATTAAATTTCTTTTTTTCTCTAAATTCATTTCCGGTATAAACTCCCAATAATAGGTTTTTCACAATTAATAACAGAATTTTTAAAGATTATAGAAGAGACGAAAAGAGAATCAAAAATTTTAGTATTCTCCATCATTACTACCTCCTGTAACTCACTATTATCAATAATGCAGTTATCTGAAATGGTTGTAAATGGACCTATTACAGTATCTCTAATGTGTACATTTTTACCTATACTAATCGGACCCATTAATTTAGAATTTTCAATACTAGAACCCTCTCCTACAGCGACGTTCCCCAGAAGATATGAATCTCTAATTTTAGAGTTCATATTATCAAATTTTTCTGAATTTAGTAAGAAGGTTTTATTAGCATCAAGAAGACCATGTAAAGTACCTGAATCAAACCAATACGAGTCTAAGATAGAAGTCTGAACGCTTTGACCTATGGAGACCTGCTTAGCAATAGCATCTGTTATTTCAAGCTCACCTCTCTGTGAAGGATTAAGGTCTTTTATTGCTTCAAATATAGAAGGTTTAAAGAGATAGACCCCCACTACAGCAAAATCTGAAACAAAAGTTTTGGGTTTTTCTACAATTTTAGTAACTTTGCCATTCTGATCTAACTCAGCTACACCAAAATCATAAGGTCGATCAACTCTTTTTAATAAAATTAAACTATCAGCCAAACTTTCATTAAATTTATTAACTAAATCTTTCAAAGATTTATCAAATAAATTATCTCCAAGTAAAACAATAAAATCATTTTTGCCAACAAAATCTCTAGTACAATCCACTGCATGAGCTAAACCTAATGGCTGAGTCTGAGTTATAAAAGTGATATTTTCTGGATAATCTCTTTTCTCTACAGCCTCTCTAATTAGATCTCCCGTCTCTGGATTAACTACTATTGCAATATCTTTCACACCAATTTTACGAAGATGCTCAATACAATGAAATAAAATAGGCTTACCTAAAATAGGCAAAAGCTGTTTCGGATAATTATCCGTTATCGGAGATAACCTTGACCCCTTTCCCCCCGATAATATAACACCCTTTAAACTCATAAAACCTGCTTTATTTATACCCTAATACTACAATGACAAAATCAGCTTGAAAAGAGATATTAAATTAATTAGTTTGGTCTATATTAGAGCTAAGCAGCATTAAAAACAGATAAGATGCAAGAATATAGTACGAAAGACAATATAGAAAAGCTTTTAGAAGAGAGTAGTAAGGAAATCACTCTTAGTCTTAAAAATAAAAATTTTAGAGAGATCAACTCAACTCTCAATTCATTCATAGAAGCCTACTTGAACAGTGGTATTAAAGACGATTCTCTAGTAATTCAATTAAGGCAATTTACTTTTCAGTTAATTTGTCGAGAATTTCAGTTAGCAGAGCAGAATGTGGAGATCGAAATGCAGCGACTATCTAGTGAATTTCTTAGTCAAGAATTTCCTACTCAGGATACAAGCTGGTTTTACGCATCTATTTACTCAACACATATAGGTGCAATTGATACTGCATTACAAGAACTCATAAAAGCTATAGAACTCAATCCCACAAACAAATCTTACTATGATGATCTGATTATGTTAGCCCATTACAGCCCAAATCTAAACTTAGAAAATATCAAAGAATTTTCAGAACTCTACTACCATAATTACGTTTATCCTTGGCTCAAGCTCATCAAAAAAAATATTAACCCTGAACCAAAACAGTTAATATCATCTGAATTAATTAATATAGGATTTCTATCTGGTGATGTTAAATTACATCCGATATTTTTTTGGCTAAGTACCTTACTCGAAGAGGCAGATAAAAATAAATTTGATTTTGTAATATATGCAAATAACTCAAAAAACACTTGGGGAGACTCACTGAGTGCAAAAAATTATTGTATTAAATATATTGCTGAGACTAAAGATGAGGATTTATACAAGACCATACAAGAAGATGAAATAGATATTTTAATTGACTTATCTGGCCATACTGCACTAAATCGTTTAGAAATATTTGCCTTAAAAGCAGCACCTTTACAAATAAGCTGGCTTGGTCAAGCTGGTCCCATGGGTATACCTGAAATTGACTATATAATTGCAGATAAATATGTAATTAAAGAGGAGGAAGAACGTTTTTATACTGAAAAAATTCTCAGAATGCCAGAGATACTCGCTCCATATCCAGCTGCAAACTATTCAAACTTAAAAATAAATAGAAATCTTGCTAAACAAGATGGACAAATAGTTTTAGCTTCATTCAATCACTCTTTTAAAATAAATACTACTACCATTCAGGCTTGGGCAGAAATACTAGCAAAAACCACAAACACCATTTTATTAATTAAAAACTCTTCAGCTACTAGTGAAGAATACCAGAAAAAATTAATGCAGACTTTCAGTGAATACAATGTAAACAGCAATAGAATTCTCTTCGAGGGTAGAACGAATAAAGCATCTTACCTAGATAAATTTTCTGAAATTGATATAGCGTTAGACTCCTTCCCTGTGGGAGGTGGAACCACTACTCATGAAACACTGATGATGAGTGTTCCTCTAATTTCACTTTTTGGAAATCATTTCGCTCAAAGATCTTCTAGTGCAGTTTTACTAGTTAGTGGTCTAAAAGAACTAGTGAGTTATTCTATTGAAGAGTACATAAATAAAGTCATAGACTTAGCTTCTAGACCAGAAAAAATTATTGAATA
Organism: Candidatus Caenarcanales bacterium; assembly: GCA_036822535.1. GTDB lineage: Bacteria > Cyanobacteriota > Vampirovibrionia > LMEP-6097 > LMEP-6097 > LMEP-6097. Next base: position 2,453 of record DAISHM010000078.1, on the reverse strand, counting down.
CAAACAAACTATCAGAGAAAAATATCTCAGCTCAGCTGCCACAGACATGAAAAGCTTCGTGAGAGATTTTTTCATAAGCCTAGAAAAACTATGGAAATCTAGACTAGAGGAATAATGAGTCATATACTTTTATTAAATGCAAATCAAGACCAATCCTAGTAATAAAGAGAATGATTTACGCCAGAGCTTCCTCAAGACTTATAAAAATTCCCCTATTCCTGAAAATGAGATTCTATCAAATCTTGGTCTGTACACGAATAGACAGCTGATTTCTAAGATGCTTTTTCTAAACGAACTTTATCAAAAAATTATTCATACCCATGGGGTAATCATGGAATTCGGAGTACGCTGGGGACAGAATCTAAGCCTCTTCCACTCATTTCGCGGTATCTATGAGCCTTTTAATCATTATCGTAAAATCATTGGCTTTGATACCTTTGATGGTTTTCCTAGCGTTCATGAAAAGGATGGGAATGATCCGATTATCACGAAAAATGCTTATAGTGTAACTAAAGATTATGAGCAGTATCTAAATACAGTTCTAGAATACCATCAGCAAGAAAGCCCTATCCCACACATCAAGAAATATGAATTAGTTAAGGGCGATGCTAGTAAAACTATATACGAATACTTAAAAAGGCAGCCCGAGACCATTATAGCTTTTGCCTATTTTGATTTTGATATCTACGAACCTACTTATGAGTGCCTGAAAGCGATAATGCCACATCTATCTAAAGGTAGTATCATTGCCTTTGATGAATTGAACTGCTCTAGCTTTCCAGGAGAGACTGTCGCAGTAAAGGAATTACTAGACTTAAATAAATTAGAAGTTAAAAGATCGCCTCTTACTGGCAGAGAGTCTTATATTATTATGTGATTAAAGACGAGGATAAGTAGCTTTGGGGATCATTACCTTGATCAATACCACCAACATAAAAATTCTCGACAGCATCGGTGCTATTTGCATCAAACCAACGACTCTGCACACTATAACGAATCTGATCTGAGCAATTCATACCAGATTTATGAATCAAATTACTGTGAAAAACCAATCCCTGTCCAAATGACAAATGACATCTAAGTTCACCTAGTTTATTAATCAGCTCCTGCACTTGATCAATTTCAAAGTATGACGAAGAGTGTCCTAAAATCAATGCTTCTGAATTAACTCTAAGACGATGATCTATTAAATGTGAACTTGGAATAATATGTAAACTACCTATGGATAAATCAATAGCAGTTAAAGGAAGCCAAAACACCAGAGAGTTTCTCGAACTAAAATTATAACTATAATCAGTGTGCCAAGGATACAGAAAGCTCTCTTCCCTTGGGTGATCTGTTCTTAAATTCATTTGCGTAGGGGGAGACAAGACACTATCTGAATTAAGCAATTGTTTAGCGATAGATTCAAACTTCTCCTGATAAACATAACGGTTTAATTCTGGTATCTTAGTAATAGCATCAAAGACCTTTCCCGCCATCTTACGATTTAATTTAGCAAGAGACTTGTAAGCATTCTCACGAGTAATCACCATATCGAAATTCTGACTAGATATATGATGATCAATCAAATTCAAAGCTAATAAATTGATTTCTGTAATAATCCGAGATGCAAATGATTCCTCAACAATATCTTCAAGAACAAGATAACCAAATCTTTTAAAATAATCACAGGAATCTCTATCTAACATAATTCTCAGACTCTAATATAACCACCTGGAAGAGTGGTCCAGTTAAACTTCTCTATTTTAACTTCACGCCCAAAGTACTGATCCAAAGCTCTAGATTCACCAGCCCAAGCTGTAATAGCATATTCATCAAATACAATTACCCCCCCCGGTACCATTAATGGTACTAAGTGTTTTAGACCAGTCAGTGTCGGCTCAAACAAATCACAATCAAAGTGCAGTAAAGAGATTCTTAATCCAGGATTTTGTGAAACAAACAATGGGACAGTATTATTAATATCCCCTTTAATTATTTGAATTCTTTTAGCTTGTGGAACAAAAGCCTCCATTTGAAATAACTCCATCAACTGTTCTAAATCTCTATCAAAACCATCTGCTTTCCAGCCACCTGTCTGTTTAAAATCTTGCTGACTAAAGAAACCATCTTCTGAAGTAAAATTATCTAAACCCTGAAAAGAATCAAAGCCTATCACCTTTCTAGAGCGATCTCCGTGACAGAATATCTCCAAAAAATGAGCAAAAGCAAACAAACTCGCTCCTTTAAAGACACCAAGCTCAACTATGCTACCTGGAATATTCTGAATTTCACGGAAAAGTTCATAGTGAGCCAAAAACCTTGTTATATTAATTCTTCTAGTAAAAGTTGGAAAATTTTGCAAAATCTCTTCAATAGACTGAGTTCCTGCCTTAAAATAATTGGCTCTTCTCTCCAAGATCTGACTATCTCTCTCTGTACTACGTCCTACCGACTCAACACCGTCATCC
>DAISHM010000077.1:0-6467 GCA_036822535.1 Candidatus Caenarcanales bacterium | reverse complement strand
GTATTAGCTTTAACTTTATTAATACAGATAAAGAAATTTAGAGCTAAGAAAAACACAATACAAAAGCTTCTCAAATTTAAAAGGCCTATAAAATTTTACTAAGTATATTAAGTCTAATAATACACTTTTACTAGTGTAAGACCACTAGCTTTAGCGACTTTATATGAATATAATTCACCATCAAATTTAGGCTCGATTAGGCTAGTATCTTTTCCTTGAGCGGCAAGCTTACCTATCTCGATCAATTCTCCTACTATACGCCTGACCATATGGCTGAGGAAACTGTCAGCTTTAATATGATATATAAAACAGATGCTGCTTTCCTGGATTAACTCTGAGCGTGTTACTGTACAGATTGGGTTCTTGAGATATTTTTCCTGTCTGTAATAAGCTGAGAAATTATGAGTGCCGATAAATTTAGCTGCATGAGCTTGCATAGCACCATAGTCTAAACTTTCTTTAACCCAGATTAAACTATCTAAACGTAATACTGGTCTGTGTTTGCGTGTGAATATTTTATACATATATTCACGCCCTTGAGCTGAAAAGCGTGCATTAAAAGCTTCATCTACTGCTTCGATTTTTACTACAGCTATGTCTTTCGCTAATATACCATTTAAGCCGATTAAAAATTTATCAGGTTTAGCTAAAATCAAATCTAAATGATCTTTATAGATCTCATCTGAAAGTTTAAAATTGAGAACTTGTCCTATAGCATGTACCCCAGCATCAGTACGGCTAGAAAAATTACTAGAAATCATCTCCCCTAAAGTATTATGAAAGTATATATTTAGGGCTTTTTCTAATTCTTCCTGTACAGTTCTTTTACCAGTTTGGCTTTGAGATCCAGAAAAATTTTCACCGTTATACTCTATAGTAAGCTTAAAATTCGCCATAGGGCGTTAGGCTTCACCGTTATTAGCCACTACCACTACTAGAGCTGGTCTTATAACTTTTCCCTGTAATTCATAACCAGTTTTAATGACTTCAAGTATAGTGCCTTCTGGATGTTCTTCTGAAGGCACGGTAGTAACGGCTTCGTGTAAACTAGGGTTAAATACGGTATCAGTCTTAATTTCAGAAATTCCTAAAGCCTGTAAAGCCATTTGGAATTGCATTTTTAACATATCAAAGCTTTTTAAAATTTCTTCAAATGCAGTACCCATGGTAATACTTTTTTTAGCAAAATCAAAATTATCAATAGCTGGCAAAATAGCTTCTATAGTAGACTGAGCTCCATACTTACGTAGCTCATCTTTATCTTTTTGAAAGCGTTTCAGCATGTTCTGCTGGTCAGCCCAGAGCCTTTTATAGTTAGCGTCTAATTCTTCAAATTCTTTCTTTAATTGTTCATATTTACTGATAATTGAACCATCAGCGAAAGGCGGTGGTGGACTAGCTTCTTTATTTAAATCAGCAGATTCTTCTCGCTGAGAAAACTCCTCAGATAATTCAAAACTATCAGCCTTATGTAATTCATCAATATTTTTCTTAGTACTCACAAATTCATCCGACATACAAGACTTATTTTAGCAGAATGGACTTTACACGGTAGTTTTTGGTTTGAAAGCGTAAAAAGTGTGGCAGATATTTTATATCTAGATTTCAGCAAACTATGTATAATCCAATATTTGAAGAAGAAGATAGAAAAGCAGATCTTAAACAATTAAGAGAAATGATTTGCCTTAGAAGCAGTAAGGATAACCTTTCTGAATTAAGTTCTAATCTTTTTACTTTTATTAAAAAACATCCAATTAGTTTTTTTACTGCCCTTATAATATTTAGTTTAGGCTCACGTAAAAAATCTTAATTTTCCGCCGTGCCCCTCAATTAATAAGTGTAAGGCTGATTTTGCAAGCTAAATATTTAGGCATACTCAATATTACTCCCGATTCTTTCTCTGATGGTGATGAAAGGTATATAGATAGTGCTTGGTTAATAAAAAGGGCAGAGCTGCTTATGCAGCAAGGCTTTCATGCGATAGATGTGGGAGCTGAATCTACTAGACCTAATGCTAGTGAGTTAAGTGCAGATGAAGAATATGGAAGATTAGAAAATTTTTTAAAGCTATTCTGCTCACTTTATAAATTTCCTTTATCCATAGATACCAGAAAATATGAAGTAATGCAGGAGATTCTTTCTAATAAAGCTTTTAGTGAAAATGTGTCTTTTTTAAATGACGTAGAAGCCTTTACTGATGAGAGAAAAATAGAGCTATTAAGGAAATATGATACTCATCAAAGAATTAAATGCATAGTAATGCATTCTAAAGGTGGAATTCCGCCACGTTTAAAGTCTACTGAGATTAGTGAAAATTTCTACTTAGAGGAGTATCCTGATTTTAGCTGTGAGGAAGAGGCTTTTAGATACGATGTTTTCAATTTTTTTTCAGAACGTATAAATAGTTTTAAAAGCTTTAACATAGACGAGGCTAGGATAATTTTAGATTTAGGTCTAGGTTTCGGGAAAAATTTAAAACATAGTTTTACTCTTATTGATTTTATTCCAGATTTAATTCAGCGTTTTAAAAATGAAATTCTAATTGGAGCGAGTAGGAAGTCTTTTTAGAAAGCTGCGGTGGAAGAGAATTATATTAATGCAGCATTGGATGCTAGTACACAGTCCTTAGATGAGGCTACTAGGGAATATAATGCTAAGTGCCTAAAAGCCGGAGCTAGGTTTTTTAGGGTGCATGATAAGAAATCAATATGAAAAAAATATTCTGTATAGTTTTTCTACTAGCTGCTTTTAATTTAAATAACTTAGCGGTAGCCAAGAAAAAAGATTTTCCTAAGATTAGTCTAAAATCTCAGTCTAGAGCGAGTTTAGCTTTAGATATAGAGAAAAATAAATTACCTGAGTTAGCGGAGTGGTACGGTTATAGTGTAAACGATTTTACTAAGCTCTTAAAGCAGGATAAAACTTTGCGGTTAGATACTCGTGCTAGATTATTTGTCGCTGATGATGCACCAGATTTCGGGCTAGTGACTTCTTTTTTAGAAAATCCTTCTGCTCTAAATACTAGTATTCCTCTTGCAGAGACCTTTTTTTTACACAGTAATCCAGGCTCTTCTAAAGTTATCTATTTAGATTTTAATGGTCATATAATCCCTGCTAACTCGGCTTGGGCAGATTCTTATAATAATGGTGCAGAAATTCATGCTCCAGCATTTAGTACTGATGCGGATCTTGATAATTTTAGTAACAGTGAATTGCAAATAATTCAAGATGTTTGGCGTTTAGTAGCTGAAGATTTCGCTGCTTTTGATGTAGATGTCACTACTGAAGAGCCACCTGAGTCAGCACTTTTAAGGGATTCGTTCTTTGATAATAATTTTGGGTCAAGAGTCTTAATTAGTCCTATTAGTAGTTATTTTGGTGATTATGGTGGACTTGCTTATGTGGGCGTTTTTGATAATATTGGTGACTATTACCAGCCAGCTTTAGCATTTACTGACAAAGTAGGTAATACAGCGAAGAATATCGGAGAGGTGGCTTCGCATGAAGTAGGGCATAATCTGGGATTGAATCATGATGGCACTAGCGATGGTGATGCTTATTATACTGGTCATGGGGATTGGGCTCCAATCATGGGTTCTGCTTATTCTAAGTCTGTAACTCAGTGGAGTAATGCTGAGTATGCGAATGCTAATAATACTCAGGATGATCTTCTCGTTATGGAAGAGTATGGTCTAAGTTTAAAAAATGATGATCATGAAAATAGTATTGAAAGTGCAAGTACTCTTAATATTAATGCTGGTGATGTTAGCCAAAATGGTTTTATTCATCATCGAGATGATGTTGACTATTTTGTTTTTGAGACTAAAGCTGGTCCTATTGACCTTTATATTAGCCCTGCGCAATATTCTCCGAATCTTGATATTTTAGCTTCGCTTTATGATTCTTCTGGTAATTTGATTTTAAGTTCTGATCCTGAAGGTATGTCCGCAAATCTAAGTGCAAGACTCGATCCTGGTACTTATTACATTTCGGTAGATGGTACGGGCTCTGCTGATCCTTTAGATACGGGTTATTCAGATTATTCGAGCTTAGGTTCTTACTCGATAACAGGTAATATCTTTGGAGCGAAAAATTCTACTCATATTAATCCTCCGACTAATTTAACTGCAAGTTTTTTGACTAGAGAAACGGTAGTCTTGGATTGGTTTGATGAGTCTACAAATGAGACAGGCTTCGTTATAGAAAGGGCAGTGAAGATGAAAGGTAAGCGAAGATCTCCTTTCACTGAGATTGCGCGAACTGCTGCAAATATAATAACTTACACTGATACGGTATCTGCAAATACTTATATCTACAGGGTTAGAGCGATTAATGCAAATAATGAGACATCTTCAAATTATTCAAATAAAGCTAGGATCAGGCTTAGGTGAATTTTAAGAAGTTTCTTAGTTTCAATTAAGGCTCTAGTCTCTCTTTCCTTGGATGTAGAAAAGCTAGATTTTTTAATTCATTTAAAAAATTGTAGTTAGTCATGTCAAATTTTACTGGAGTGATAGAAACTTTATTCTGTAATAAAGCATAACCATCTGTGCCAGGCACTTCTTTGTCCTCGACTGGATCTCCAGCTAGCCAGTAATAGCTGCGACCACGTGGGTCTACCCTTTCTTCAAAATTCTCTTTATAAGCACGATTACCAAGTATAGTGACTTCTACACCTTTATAATCCTCACTAGGCCCAGGAGGGAAATTTATATTTAAGAAAGTCCTTTCTGGAAGAATTTTAAAATCTTCTCTATTAGAAAGAAAATCTCTAACCCATTTAGCTGCTGGCTCAAATTTCTTAGAGCTATAGCTATAAAGACTAGTAGCGATAGCTGGATAACCCATTAACATGGCTTCCATCGCCGCAGACACTGTCCCAGAGTAAAGTACATCAATCCCGATATTCGGTCCATGATTAATTCCAGAGACTACTAAATCAAACTTAATATCCTTGAAAACTTGTTTTAGAGCGATTTTCACACAATCTGCTGGTGTGCCTGTAGTAATTACACCATCCTGAATATTTTGAATCCATGGGATACGCTTAGTAAGCGGGCTTACCATTAAAGGCTGATTTAAGCTCATGGAATGTCCAGTCGCACTGCGTTCTCTGTCTGGAGCACAGATATAGACTTCGTGAACTTCGCCTAGCACCGTTGCTAGTGTTCGTATTCCTTCAGCAAAAATGCTGTCATCGTTAGAAATTAAAATTTTCACTTTACTGTTTATATTTTACCCTGAAAATGGGGGATTATGATCTTGTTATCATCGAGTTTGACTATGACTTCGCAATTATTATACTAGCAGTCGGATTAGGAACTGGCTGATTTGGAATAATTATAGGAGAAGCAGTACTAATTTGTGATCCATTTCTTCCCACATTAAAATTAGAAGCTAAATGCTGCCACCCAGATCCAGCTTTTTGTGAAACTTGACCTGTGAAATTAAGTGCTTCTTGCTTTAATTCTTGACTAATTAGGTTAGAGTTGGCGGTGATTCTTCCTGTATTTTCTTTTATCTCTTGTGCAATCTGTCTTTTCGTTTGAAGCACCATAGGAGTCTCTCCAGCAATGAGTTTACTCGGGGCTTCTTTGAAGTTTGCTTTTAATTGTATATTACGTGGAACATCATCAGCCAACTCTTTTGCAGCTGTCATTATCACTGGATTTTTAGTAGCTATTTTTTTACCTAAATCTTTAATACCCTTTACACCAGCTAATTGCATTCCAGCTGTTAATAGATTTTGACCAGCGTCCATCCAATTTCCATTTAATGCTTCTTTTCCAGCTTCTATCACATTGCCGACTGCAAATAGTTTTCTTAATGGAGCTGGAACAAACATAGAAGCAGCATCCCAAGCAATTGAGCCTACTTGTTTGCCAAGTTCTTGGGACGCGTTAGCACCCACATATTGGTCAATATCTTGACCAGTGGTATAAGTGTTTTGACCAGCAAAACCAGTTAGGCCAAGACCCTCTAAAAAGTCGCCAGCACTGAAATTGCCACTACTAACAATATTCCATAAGCTAAAAGCACCTTGCCCTGAGTTTATGACACCATTAATAACCATGTATATACAAATGAGAGTGGAAAGAATTTTTTATAAGGAAAACTCTACTTTATTTTTTGATTTGGAAAATTTACTGACCACCGCTCTTTCTAAATTTAGGCGTTTGGTCCTTTGGCAAAGTCTTTCTCTTCTGCTAAAGATTGTAACCAAGCCGTCATTTACTTATCTTTATTATCTTGAATTTCATATTGGAAAGCTATCTGCTCATTAATTTTAGAAGCTTTTAAAACCATTTCAGCTTTTTCTGTTTTAGATACCTGCATAAGCTGTTCTGTACTAAGTCCAGTTTTTTCAGAAAGTGCTTTCACATAATCTCCACCTCCTTTCGCTACCAATTCTTCATATGAGCAAAATAGAGAGTCTGGATTTGGAGTGTTATACCTTGACAGCGCTT
>DAISHM010000076.1:0-6485 GCA_036822535.1 Candidatus Caenarcanales bacterium | reverse complement strand
TTAAATCTCTAAAAAAGAGGATGATTTATATTGCGTGCCACATCTAGAACACGTGAATTAAATTCTAACCAAGATAATTCTCGATTAATTAATCTTCTTGGTGAATCAAAGTCTATATTTTGCATATCAAATCTACAAGAATCATAATTTTATACTAACAATCTTTTCTCTAGCTCAATTTTAACTAAATCACTATTAGCAAAAACAGTATCAATACTAAAATATAAATACCCAGTTCTTCTCTCCCAGAAATCTTGAGCATTTCTGACGTATTCAAAATCTAGCGTATAAAATAATTCCGCTAAGATAAAGATCTCTTCTTTTTTTAAATCTTTCCTTTCTATAACTAAGCTTTTAAAGTAGTCAATGATTTTATAAGCATTTAAACCATAATTATCAAAAAGATGATTTACGTAATAATTCAAATCAGTAAAATGCTTAGAAAAGTAATCTCTTAGAAAAGTCTTCAATTCATTAATCTGAGACTCATCTTTAAAGGCAGAAGAAAGTAAAGCAGTATCTCTTGTACTTGATGCTATATATTTCTGCTTTATCTTTTTAGTAACTAATTTTTTAAAAACTAAATCTACTACCCTTTCAGCCATTTTTCTATAACCCGTTAGCTTACCACCAGCTATAGAGATTAATCCTTCGACTGATATAAATATCTCATCTTTACGTGAAAGTTCAGAAGGAGACTTTCCCTCTTGAGCGATAAGAGGTCGTAAGCCGGCCCAAGAAGATTTAATATCAGACTCAGTTAAATTAAGCTGAGGAAAAGCAGAATTAATTGCAGCTAAAAGATAATCTAAATCATCTTTTTCAACTTTAACATCATCTAAATCTCCGTCATAATCAGTATCAGTAGTACCAAAATACGTAGCATTTCCCCTAGGTATCGCAAACAACATACGTCCTTTAATATTTTCATCAAAATAGACAGACTGCTTTAAAGGAAATCTCGCATGATCGACCACTAAATGCACTCCCTTAGTTAGACGTAGATGTTTTTTAAGATCTTTTTTTTCTTCTTGCTTTAACCTTAAATTATCTACCCAAGGACCAGCAGCATTTACAATCATTTCAGCTTCTATAAAAATTTCTTCTCCAGATTCTTTTTCCAAACACCTTAAAAAAGAGAGCTTAGCATTTTCATCATAATCAAAATCCTTTACCTCACAGTAATTCAAGCAATCAGCTCCGTGTGCTATCGCCGTCTTTAATATTTCGATAGTGAGACGTGCATCATCTGTCCTGTATTCATAATAAAGTCCAGCACCTTTTAATTTATCTGATTTTAATAAAGGCTCTAAACTTAAAGCTTCTTTCGCAGAAATCATTTTACGTCTCTCTGATTTCTTCACTCCAGCTAAATAATCATAGAGAGCAAGTCCAAATGAAATGAGAAATTTAGAATAAGTACCACCCTCATAAAGAGGTAAAAGCATCTTTTCTGCCTTTACTAAATTTAATGCAAGTTTATGTACTACTGCTCTTTCAGTACCCACTTCATTTACTAAAGCAAAGTCAAACTGCTTTAGATAACGCAAGCCACCATGAATTAATTTAGTAGATTTAGAACTAGTACCACTAGCGTAATCTCCTTTTTCAACTAAGGCTACAGAAAGCCCTCTAAGAGCTGCATCTAGTGCTATACCAGCACCAGTAATACCGCCACCGATTATAGCTAGATCATATTTCTACTCTTTTAAATTTTTAATAGTTTCCTGCCTAATCATCTAAAGTAGTCCTTGTTTGTTTAACAGCTCTTCTCCAGCCAGTATAAAGCTTTTCACGACTTAGTTCATCTAAAAATGGACTAAAAGCCTGAACCGTATTTATTTTCTTTAAAGATACTAAATTATAAAAGCCCATATACTCAGCTAACATCATGATAATCCCCTTAGCGGTAAGTTCCAGATCATCTTTACGCATAATTTCCAGATTTAATATATTAGTGAGAAATTCTAAAAAGTAATTATTAGCAGCCAAACCACCATCTACATTTAAATTTACAAACAAACCTGAATCTATTTCAGACATGAGATCTTTAATCTGAAATGCTATTCCTTCTAGCATAGCTCTCACTATATGAGCCTTAGTAGTATCTAAGCTCATACCAGTTAAAGTCGCTCTCACTGAGCTATCCCAGAACGGTGCACCAAGTCCAGTGAATGAGGGAACGAAATAAAGCCCAGCCATAGTTTCACTAGTCACTGATCTAGCCATAGACTCGGTTTCAGCAGCATTATTAAAGAGATTTAAAGAATTTTTAAGCCAATTAATGCCAGAACCTGCGATAAAAATAGAACCCTCTATAGCGTAATATGTTTTTTCTTTTAAACTAAATGCAATAGTACTAAGTAATGATTTGTTTGAAAGGATTTCATCTCCAGTATTCATCAAGAAAAAAGCACCAGTACCGAAAGTACACTTAGCTTCTCCTTTATTAAAACAGCTATGGCCAAACAATGAAGCACTCTGATCTCCAGCGACAGCCTTCACCTCAATACTAAAACCGTCTAGATTAAAGCTAAAAAAATCTGCTTGAGAGGGCAGAGCTTTAGCTAGTAAAGTTTTAGGGATTTTAAATAAGTCTAATAAATCATCATCCCAATTTAAACTATTAATATTAAACAGCAGTGTACGAGAGGCATTAGTAAAATCTGTCAGATGAGATTTTCCATTAGATAATCTCCAAATCAGCCAAGTATCTACAGTACCAGCAGCGAGCTTACCTTTTAAAGCAAGTTCTCTATATTCTGACTTAGAATCTAAAATCCAATTTATTTTAGTGGCTGAGAAATATGGATTAATTAATAAACCCGTTTTATCTTTAATAAATTTGTCTAGGCTTTCATTGCTTAGTTCTTTACAGAATTTTTGAGTGCGCCCATCTTGCCAAACTATAGCAGGGTAAATAGCTTTAGATGTCTCCCTATCCCAAACAATCACCGTCTCTCTTTGATTAGTGATCCCTGCATAAATTTTGATTTTAGTTTTATCTAAAGCTTTTCTATGAATATATAGATCTAAATCAGCAAGAACTTTTCGAATCACCTCTAACTGACTTAAATAAATATCCTCAGCATCCTGTTCTACCCAGTCTCTAAAAGGATAATATTGCTTAAATTCTAATTGTGCTTTAGCGATTTCCTTAAAATTAAAATCATAAATAATAGCCCTAGAGCTAGATGTACCCTGATCTATCGCTAAAAAAAATATAAATTCACTCACTTAAGTAAACTCTCATCTACGATTAAGTTATACCAAGTAATAGCAGTTTAAATAACTGATTAATTCAGGCTAAGTTAAGTAACACTCACACTATTTGGATCTACATAAGTCGTCGCATATAAAGCATCTGCTCCTAAAATTCCTGCGACACCATCACCATCAGCATCATTCTCATCAGCGGAGGTAGAGAGTTCTTGGCTAGCAATAAACATAGCCTCTTTATAATCACTAGCATTTTTCTTGAATGCAGCATTTTTCTTAGCCTGATCTTCTAATTCAGTTTTATAGAGCTGCACCCTTGCTTTAGCTTGACTTTGGAATTTCTCTAACCTAGCCTTAGCTGCATCTTCTGTTAAGTTGCCATTATAAATCCCTGTCAGGGCTTTAGTATAACCATTCAAAAGACTAAGCTGTAATTCTTCAGGCGAGCTTAAACCATTATCACGTTTCTGAGATATACCAGGCTGACCAGTACCGTCAGACTTACCATTGAACATCTCATTTAGAGTAGCTTCTATAGTTTCTGAGTCATAGCCTTCTTCTTCTAACTTAGATCTAAGCTCCTCTTTTAAAGTCTCAGGATCTAATTGTAAGCTTAATGATATGGCATACTTATCAACTTCCTCTGAGATTTTGTTTTTTTTATCTTCACTTAAAGAACTATAATCTGCACCTACCCGTCTTTTGATAGCCATTTCCGCAAGAGGACTAGTAAACACATATTGTTCTTGGGCATCCACATTTGTTGCACCAGCCTGTGTCCAAGCAGAATATACTGACAATAAACTAGTAACCACTCCTCCAATATCACTACTTTGAAAACTATCTCCAATACCACTACCAGTACTAACAGGATTAGTACTGGTAGTGGTACTAGTAGAAGTATTACTAACAGGCTGGGTTAGGTAAGTAGACGCAGGATATCCAGCGTTCTGTAGAGTTATTTCTAGTCTCTGTCTGAATAAACGCATAGCACCCCATAGAGAATTTCGCTTACAATTCCCCATTAGGTACTTACATAAAATAAATTAAAAACAGGTTATCTTTTCTTATTTTGATAAAATATCATCTATCTTATGCAGGTCTTAGAAGAAAATATCATCGCTAGCGCAGAAGCAGAGCTTAAAGATACTTGGGCTAAATTTGAAGAAATTAGAAATTTCAATCAAATTAAAGTACTAAAAGCTTTTCAAGCAGTAGGTATCCAAAACGTTCATTACTCTTGGGTAACAGGCTATGGCTATGACGATCTAGGTAAAGACAAATTAGATGAACTATTTGCCTACTGTTTCAATACAGAAGCTGCGATAGTCAGAAACCAATTAGTATCTGGAACACATGCGATTAGCTGTGCAGTCTTAGGTAATTTATCTGCGAATGATGAATTAGTTACTGTAACAGGAAAACCCTATGACACCCTTAACAGCGTATTTAAAAGCTTTCAAGAAAAATATAAAATCATCTACAAAGAGGGGAAAGAACTTTTATCGAAATCCACTAATGTATCATTAATACAGCGCTCGAGAGGTTACGAGTGGCGTTACTGTCACAGCCTAGCTTATATTTCTAAACTCATAAAAGAGACTAGAGAAAAAGCACCTAATGCCGTGATTTTCGTAGATAACTGCTATGGTGAATTTACCCAAACACAAGAACCAACTGAAATTGGTGCAGATTTAATAGCAGGCTCATTAATCAAGAATCCTGGAGGGGGCATAGTCGCAGCAGGTGCATATATAGCAGGTAAAAAAAAATACGTAGAAGCCGCTGCTGATGTACTTACAGCTCCTGGAATTGGGATACATGGTGGCTGTAGCTTTGATCAAAATCGCTTAATGTTTCAAGGCTTTTTCCTAGCCCCATCTGTGGTATGCGAAGCACTAAAAGGTATGAGTTTAGCTGCTAAAGTTTTTTCAAAACTGGGATTAGAGACTATTCCAGAGTTTAATGCTGAGCGTAACGATGTGATTCAAGCGATTAAATTTAATAATCCAGATAAATTAATTAAATTTTGTGCTTTAGTACAAAGCAATAGCCCTGTAAATTCTATGTTTAGCCCAATTCCAGCTGATATTTCAGGTTATCCTGATCAGGTAATCATGGCATCTGGGTCTTTTGTAGAAGGCTCTAGTATAGAACTATCTGTAGATGGTCCTATGAGGGAGCCTTACATAGCGTATTTTCAAGGCGGTTTGAGCTATGCTCATACACGCTACGTAATTAGTGAAATTTTAAAAGCACTATCTTAAGTAAAAGTAAGTGAACTTAAAGTATCTTTGATTTTGTCTACCTGAGAATCGGTATATGAGTCTGAATTATTTTCATCAAAAGCTTCTAATTGTTTGATCTTATTTTCGATTTCATTCTTTCTTGCTTGGAAAATACTTAACTTAGTTAAATCAGCCTTATCACCCTTATTATTCTCCTCTTGAATTAAGCTATCATAAAGCCCTAGACGAGATTGATAGCTACTAAGCTGTACTTGTTCTTGATCCTGCCTAAGTTCTAATCTACGATTAGAATTTTGAGAAAGAAACTTAATTAATTGATCTATATGCTGAAAATTAAAATTAATAGACCTCGTAGAATCAAATCCCTCTACAGCTTCCCCTACTCGCAAGCCAAGCACCCTAGTACTACTAAGAGTTTTACTCAGTAAAGAATTACGATATTCCTGTTTAGAGATTAAGTCAGCTTCATCATCTCTTAAAGTCAAAGATGAATTTTTCAGAAAATCTTTTAAATTATTTAAAGCATCTGGAGATTTTAAAATTTCGACAAGATCTAAATTATTTTCCCTACTTAAATCAAAGTTTTTAGCAATTGCAAAACTAAGATTCATAATAGCTATGCTCTCATCATTTATATTGTTTGATAACAGATGATTTGATAAAGCAGCCTGCACGGCTTTATCCATTAAAAGTAAAGACTTATAATTAAATTTCAGTGTATCTACTAAATTAAGCTCCTGATCTGAATCTGCGCTAGAAGATAAGTTTAAAAAAGCCTTAGTGAAAGTAACAGAAACACGAGTATCTACGAACATATTTTTGAATAGCCTTTCATCTTGAGCATTTAAATCTGTCTCTAAAAAATTATTAAATAAATTAAGTTTACGAGAGTCCCTGACCCTTTCATAACGTAAATAGAGATTAGCATTTAAGATATCATCATCGTATCTAGCTGTTTTATCACCAGTAGATCTAGCGCTTTATCGCGCACAGAGCTGTCTGGCATTACTAATTGAT
>DAISHM010000075.1:0-6492 GCA_036822535.1 Candidatus Caenarcanales bacterium | reverse complement strand
CTTCATTTTTAGCTGGAGCAGAAATAAGAACTTTCTTAGCACCTGCACTAATATGAGCCTTAGCCTTATCTGCATCAGTAAAGACTCCTGAGCATTCTAAAACTATATCTACACCATGCTTATCCCAGTTTATCGCTGCTACATCCTTCTCTTTAGAGAATTTAGTAGTCTTACAATTTACAGTGATAGAAGCATCTGTAGAAGAGACTTCAAAATTAAATCTTCCTAAAGTACTTTCGTACTTAAATAAATGAGCAGAAGACTCTGGGTCAGAGAAAGGATCATTTATTAAAAGAACCTCAATTTTATCTGCAAAATTTTCATTCAGAACACGGAAAACGTTTCTCCCGATACGTCCGAAACCATTAATACCAACTTTTACTTTAGCCATGCATAAGATTATATCAATAAATTTTTAGTGCTATTATTCTTTTTTGATATGAACGGTTCTAACTTTTCAGATTTTTTCGGTTCTAATAACGCTAATCGCTTTGACCCAGATGATTTCCTGAACAAACATAAAATAAAGATTATAGCTATTTTAGCTTTATTTTTCGTAGTTCCTAATCTAGTCATACTGGTAGGAGCTGGTCAGAGAGCGGTAATCTTTAATCGTGTTATCGGCATGGAAGAAAGAGTCTTAGAAGAAGGGATACAGTTCGTAGTACCAGTTTTACAGCAAGCTACCATTTATAACGTAAGAGAAATTAGTTACATATACAGTAATTCAGCAGAACGCTCTAGAACTGGAGCTAAGATTCTTGGTAATTCGATAGATACCCTGACCTCTGATGGACAAAACATTTCTGTAGATGTAACAGTGAGAGCTCGACCAGATTTCAAGCAATTATGGTGGCTACATCAGCAAATTGGCAATGACACTTATAACTCATATGTAAATAAAGTAATTAATCCCATAGTGAGAAGCGTGGTTAGAGAAGTCATCGCGGGCTACACTGTCTCAGCCATTTATAGTGAAGACCGTAGGATAATTGCAGAAAAAATATCTAAAGCATTGGACAGACATTTATCGAAATATAAAATAGTGCTAACTGAGTTTTTATTAGATGAAGTAGCTTTTTCAGAAGCTTATCAGCGTGCTATAGAAGAGAAACAGCGTGCACGCATTGAATTAGATACTAAGGATAATGTAATTGTCGAGAAACAAAACGAGAGAGACGCTGTCATAACCCGTGCAGAAGGTGAGGCTGAAGCAATTAAATTAAAAGTAGATGCATTAAATCGCTTCGGTAATTCTTACGTTAAGTTTAGAAAAGCTCAGGTGCTAGGTAAGAGAACTAAACTCATCATCGATGATGCACTCTAAATGATGAAGATGTTTTAAATAAAGAGGTTTAATTATGTTTGGATTAAATATAAAAAAAGAAATGCTCATAGTGATAGGCTTTGCGATTTTAGCTCTGCTATCTCAATCAGTGAGAATCATTGACGTAGGTAGGACTGGCGTAATATTTAATATCGCAGATGGTGTACAAGATAAGCCTTTAAAGGAAGGTTTACATTTCTTAATGCCTTTTGTGCAAACTTTAATAGTTTTCGATACTAGGATTAACACCTACTCATTCACTAAGGATGGAATGGACCCTGGTCGCCTAGCGAATCCCATAGTAGCGAAAACTCGTGATGGACAGATAGTCGGTATAGAAATGTCTATTCTTACTCAAATGATTTTAGAGAGGGCACCAGAAGCTTACCAAAAGCTCCGTACGGATTACGCCCCTGTACTTAAGGCGAAAACTGGTAAAGTCATGCAAGAGGTTATCGCAAGGCATGTCGCAGATGCTTTATACACAGAGGAAACCAGAAAAGCAGTATCGGAAGAGGCTAAAGAGTATCTATCTAAATCCTTTGCTGAGTCTGGCTTTAAGCTTAATGATCTTTTTATTCGCAGAATAGAATTCTCACCAGAATACATAGAAGCGATAGAAAATAAACAAATAGCTTTACAGAAAGCACAGCTAGCACAGATTAGAAAAGAAATAGCTCAAAAAGAAAAATTGATTTCTATTATTCAAGGTGAAGGTAACGCTAAACAAGTAGAAGTAAAAGGACGTGCTATACAAGCAAACCCTATGGTAGCGGATTTAGAATACCTAGATGCAATAGAAAACAATCCAGATATACCAGTAATAACTGGTCTTAAGGGTAATACTTTCGTAAATCTAGATAGGATATTAGAAGGTACTCTACAAAACAAAAAAGCTAATTAAATTATGGTATTCAGAGGCTTAAAAACATGGTTACCTTCAGACGTACGCAAGCAGCTAGCTATTAAAAACAAACTAGTTTCGCTCTACGAAAGCTGGTCTTATGAACCTATAGTAGTACAAAGTTTAGTAGATATAGATGTCATCAATAGAGCTAATAAAAAATTTACAGATAAAACTTTTAGCTTCTTAGATAAAGATGGTGAAATCCTAGCTTTAAGAACAGAACTCACTCAGCCCATAGCTAAAGCAATAGCAGGCAGAGCTCAAGAACTAGATTTCCCCGTAAAACTCTACTATAACGCCTCAGCTTACAGGTACAAAGGCACTCCTACAGATGAATCTAGGGAAATTCAGCAAGTAGGTATAGAATACATCGGTGCTAAAGCTGAAGAAAATTTCTCTGACTATGAAGTTTTACAGCTAATGATAGATTCTATAGAATCTTTAGGAGTGGAAGATTATCAAATTTGCCTTACAGACGCAGAAATCTGGCATAGCTTATTTAGAAGACATAATGAACAGAACCCAGAAATAAATTCTAAAAGTACTAAAAACAGTTTGATCAATCAGGCTTATAACCTTTTACTAAAAGGGGAGTTTGTAGCTTTCGAGAAGCTCTGTTTAGAAGCACCTTATTTAAGCTGCCTTTATAATTCTAAAAACAAATTAAGCACTGGTAGCAATTTAGACAAATTCAAATTCGTAGAAGACAGTCTAGAAATAGATTTAACTCATATTAAGAACCTAGCTAAACTTTCTGATAAAATCCGCTTCACTCCGTACCAATGCCCTGACTTAAATCTCTATACTGGAGCACATTTCAGACTTTTAATTAAGGGACAAGGTAGTGATATCGCCATGGGTGGGCGTTACGATAAACTTTATGCTAATTTCGGTAGTGATTTACCAGCTATAGGTTTCGCTTTTTATGTACAGCGTTTAATTTCAGCGTTATCTAGCTTTGGGCTTTTAGATAAATTTAACACTGAAACTATCTCAGAGAGAATATCTAGTGAGTCGAAAGACTGGGAAAGCATTTACCAATCAGTGCAAGATAGATTTAAAAAAGGAAATAAGGTTTTAATATGCAACAAATAAAAATCGCCTTATCCAAAGGAGCACTCCTCAATGGTGCAATAGAATTCTTTAATGAAGCTGGCATAGAAATCGCTAACAGTGATGAAGACAAAAGAAAATTAATTCGTAGCGCTAAAGTAAAAAATCAAAAATTTAAAGACTATAATATTGAATTCCTCATGGTGCGTGGGCATGATGTACCAGTCTACGTAGAGCATGGGGCGGCTGATTTTGGGATAGTAGGCATAGACGTAGTTCTAGACTCTAAAGCGAAGGTACATCAACTCATAGACCTAAAATATGGTGACTGTGATCTTTGTGTATGCTCACTAGCAGGTAAATATAAAAGCATAGCTGAATTACCTAGCTATACTAGAGTCGCCACCACCTTCCCTAATCTCACTAAAGACTTTTTCCAGCAGCGTGGTTTAGAGGTGGAAATCATCAATCTTTACGGTTCAGTAGAACTCGCTCCACTAACGGACTTAACAGATGTAATAGTAGATTTAGTCGCTACAGGAAAGACTTTAAAAGAAAATGGATTAGAGCCCATACACAAAATCATGCACTGCACTTCTTATCTCATAGCTAACCCTACGTCTTTTGAGTTTTGTAAAGAGTTTTTTGGTGACTTAGTCGCTATTAAAAGCGCAGATTCGTCTAAAATTGAAACATGTCTCTAATCTCCTCAGATAACCCCTTAGTAATAGACCAATTCGAGCTAGGGCCGATGGCTAATTATATTTATTTTATTGCTAATAAGTTCACTAAAGAATTAGTCGTAGTAGATCCAGCTTGGGATGTAGATTTTATTAGAGCTAGGGCTGAAGATTATGGTTTTAAAATCAAAGCAGCTCTCATTACCCACGGTCATCCAGACCATACTAATGGTATTAATAAACTTTTAGAAACTCACGATATACCAGTTTATGTATCACGAGAAGAGGCTAGTTTTTATAAACCTATTGGTGAAAATATACGTGAGGTAGACCCTAATTTCAGCTTAGATTTAGGAGATATTCAAATCAATTTCCTGCATACTCCAGGGCACACACCTGGCTCCCAGTGCTTCTTAGTACACGGCAATCTAGTCGCTGGAGATACCTTATTTCTAGACGGTTGTGGCAGATGTGATATGCCTGGTGGAGACGTAGAGACTATGTTTGATACTATTCACCATAAATTAATGAAGCTCCCAGATTCTACTATCATCTATCCTGGGCATAATTATCATCATCTACACTGCGATGAACTTTGAAATCAAAAACAAACTAATCCCTACATGCAAATGGATAATTTACATGATTTCATCCACAGACGAATGCCAAGAAAAGCATAGAGGTATTAAATGAGCGAACTTTTAAAAACTAGAATTGCTGAAAGCATCATTAATAAAGCTTTAGCTCAGGGAGCTGATTTCTGTGATATTTTTATCGAAAAAAAACAACAACTCACTTTTAAACAAAGTTCTAATAAATTAGATGCTATCAATACTGGGATTGACTTTGGTCTAGGAATTCGCTTAATTTATGGAACTGAAGTCTACTATGGCACAGCTAGTAGCCTAGAAGAAGCAGAGCTTTTAAAAATCGTAAACAGCTTAAAGCCTTCACAGGACAGGCTTATAGACAATAGTAGTGCCTTTAATTTATAGCACATAGATCTTTCTCTTAATTCTTCACTGCTAAAGAGTGAGGCTTGGGAAGAAAAAATATCTAGTCTCTCGAAAATAGATAATTATATACGCTCTTTAAGTGAAAAGATCTCAGAACTTAATCTAAATCTAATTCAGAACGAACAAGAAATTCAGATTTATAACTCTCATGGACTT
Organism: Candidatus Caenarcanales bacterium; assembly: GCA_036822535.1. Classification (GTDB taxonomy): domain Bacteria; phylum Cyanobacteriota; class Vampirovibrionia; order LMEP-6097; family LMEP-6097; genus LMEP-6097. The sequence continues at coordinate 1,353 of DAISHM010000075.1, read as the reverse complement.
AATATCAGTGATAGTAGAAACTATATTCGCCTAAGCATGACTGCGATAGCCGAAGATGGATCACTAAGAGAAGATGCCTATGAAGCACCTGGTGCTACTATGGGAATGGATTTCATCAGAAATCTAGACTATGAATCACTAGGAAACAAGCTAGTAGAGAGAGCTCTAAGGAAATTAAAATCTATAGCTTGCCCCGCGGGGAAAATGCCTGTAATTTTAGAAAATGCTTTCGGCGGTGTTATTTTCCACGAAGCCTGCGGTCATCTCTTAGAAACCACTAGTGTAGAGAAAAAATCTAGTGTATTTTATGATAAATTAAACCAGACTATCGCGAATTCAGCTCTCAGTGCTGTAGATGATGGCACTATCACAGATAAATGGGGATCTTTAAAGATTGATGATGAAGGTAGAAAGACTCAGAGAACTGAACTCATCGTAAATGGTGTCTTAAAAAACTTTTTAGTCGATTATGTCGGACATTTAAAAACTAATTATCCACTCAGTGCCTCTGCTAGAAGGGAAAGCTATCGTTATGCTCCAGCTTCACGCATGCGTAATACTTTCATCTGCCCAGGGAATTACAGTCGTGAAGAGCTTATCGCTTCAATAGATTATGGTTTATACGCCGAAAATCTAGGTGGTGGTAGTGTAATTCCTGGAACTGGTGAGTTTAATTTCGCGGTGAATACTGGCTACTTAATTGAAAATGGTAAATTAAGCAAAGCTATTAAGGGAGCTACTTTAATCGGAACTGGCCCTGACATTTTAAAGAAAATTTCTATGGTCGGGAAAGATTTAGAATTAGCAGCAGGCATGTGCGGGTCTGTTAGCGGTGCTGTACCAGTTACAGTAGGGCAGCCTCCTTTAAAAGTAGATGAAATACTGGTGGGAGGAGATTTATAAATGCTAAGCAGTACTAGCGTCGATGGAGTTTATGATTACATAAGCTCACTAGCTAAAAACTCACAGATAAAAGATTTTGAGTTACTGTTTAAGAGTTCATTTGCAGAGAGCTATTCATTCTCATCTGGTAAAATCTTAGAACAGAAAATTTCACAGTCTCAGGCTTTAGGTATTAGATTATTCAGAGATAATAAATCGGGTCAAAGCTATTCAGAGTCCTTAGAGCAAGAGTCTTTAGAGACTATGTTTAAGCAGGCTCTTAAATGCCTAGAGTTCTCGAATATTGATAATAACAAGACTTTAATTAAAGAAGCTGAGCAACTCAGTGATTTAAATAGTGAGCTGAACCAAGGCCACGATTTAAATCTAGAAGAAATTTTAGAAATCGCAATAGCCTTAGATGCAGAAGGTTTATACATATCATCTCTGGTAAAAGCCTGTCCTGACAAT
>DAISHM010000074.1:0-6531 GCA_036822535.1 Candidatus Caenarcanales bacterium | reverse complement strand
TCAAGTAAATTCTCTTAGATCTGCGATTAGTGCATTACAAAAAATAGCCTCTTAACCACTCATAAACTATATTTACGTAGACTAATATTGTGAGTAATTTAGATGGATCTTTCTTAAATAATCAGGAGCCTAAGTCTTCCTTTACACAGGGTAGGCATAGCGGAGCTGGAGTAGCAGCTAATTTAGCGAGCCATGGTAAATTTCTAAATAATGGAAATACCAGTCAGGCTAAAAGCTTCGCTCAGGAAATGTCAGCTCTCCTAGCTTCAGGAGAAGAAATTCCTCCAGAATTACAAAGCAAGCTAGATGAAATGGGCTACCAAGTACAAGAGAGATTGCCTAATGATCAAAAAACAGCTAAGCCACATTTAAGGCAGGGACTAGGTTCTGCTCAAGGATTTACCAGCGGTGAAGAACTCGTAAATAAAGCACAGTTAGAGAAAGAGAATATCCGTCAAGAAGACGTAAGGAAAGCCATAGAAGAATCTCGCAATCAAGATCGTGCAGAAAGACAGTCAGAAGAAAAGAAACACTATTATTCGAGCGATGAAGGCACCAAAGCTGCAGTAGCACAAGAAAATAGTCAGGTTATTACAGAAGGAGTTAGAGAAGGTAATGTCGCTCAGCAAGAGCAAAGACAATCTGAAGATGGTCAAAGACAGCAACAACTCGCAAATTGGGAGCTATTAGCACCAAGACTAATAGAAGACTCTAAGAACAGAGCTATAAGGCTAGATATTCCAGATGTACATGATATACAGACAGTTATAGTACGAATGGGACAGTCTGGAGTGGATATTCAAGCTGTAGGGTCTGCTGACATGGTAGATGGCTTTGCTAATCGAGAAGGGCTTTTACGCGGAGCTTTAGCCAAGAAGAATATTAAACTAGGGGCAGTGAGAGCATTTGATGCTAAATCACTAGGTTAAAAAGCATGAACAATCTTCATCATTTATCACAGAATACTACACTTAATTCTACAGACTTAATAGGTCTTATCTCAGGAAATATGGCTGGGGCAGCGACTTATGGTCATAGAGCAAAGACTTGGTCTTTCAGAGACTATGTCTACGGCGGTGAAGTCGTAGAGGGCGGTCTAAACATGAAACAAGGTGCTCAAGCACCACGCTTAGGGGAGTGGACTAAACTTTTTATTAAAGGAAAAGGGTTTTTTACAGTCTGGGATTCACAGAAACAGAAAACTAGATACACTAGGCTAGGTGACTTTCATATAGATGGTGAAGGTAATATGGTAACTAAAGAGGGTTTTAACCTGATGGGAACTCCTCTAGAAGGTTCTTATACTCGCTTAAGAAGGCAGGATCAGTACACTGATTTAAATTTTAATCCTAATGGCTTCGAGGATATTACTGAAGGTAATGTTTTTAGAAAAGGCCCTAACGGTGCTCCACAGCAGTTAAATCCGGCAGGGAGACCCATAGGAAATACACAGCCGATAAATATCGCCTTAGATCCTCGTAATGGTAAATATTTAGGTCTCTACGATGAAATTAAAGTCGCAGAAGATGGCGTAGTATATGGTAAGGATGGTAATAATTTAGTTTCTTTATATAAAATACAGCTTGCGAATTTCAATAACCCAGAAGGTTTGACTGATGTAAAAGATGGTATATATTTTGAAGCTAACTCTAGTAGTGGCATGCCCACTTTAGCAAGCACTGGAGCTACAATCATCGCCGAGGCTTTAGAAAAAAGTAATGTAAACATGAAGGCTGAAGCTCACTATTTGACAGAGGCTCAACGCTATTATCAATTTTCTACTCAATCACAGAAACTAGCCGATAAAATTACTGGTACTGCAATAGAATTGCTACAGTAGTATTATTCATGAGTGAAATCTACGTTTTAAATCGTGATGATAAAAAACTTTATCTAAATCGTGCTGATTCAGATGAATTCATAGACATTACGGAAGCTGCTAATTGGGAAAAATTAAGAGATTTATCCATTACTCTTACAGCAGTAGATCCACGAATAAAGGAAAGAGAACTCTGTTTAAGCTTCGTTACTAGAGAAGAATTTCAATACCTATATTCTAATTTTCGAAATTATGAGTATGTAACTGATGTGCTTTCTTTTAATACTAATATCGATATGCCTGCTGCCCCTTTAGGCGATATAGTAATTTGCAGTGCCAAATCTCAAGAACAAGCTTGGGAATTAGGCTATAGCCTAAGAAGAGAATTAATTTTCCTTTTCATACATGGTTTTCTACATTTAATCGGCTACGATCATGAAACAGAAAGCGATGCAGAAGAAATGTTTGCTTTACAGAAAAAAATTCTACTCAGTTATGGTATTTTAGACTGAGTGAAGGTATTTAATAATTTAACTAATCAATTAGAAGAATTTATTCCACTGAGTCCTAATCTCGTGACCTTTTATTCATGCGGTCCTACAGTCTACGATGACTCTCATATAGGACACGCTCGTAGTGCGATTACTTGGGATTTACTCGCTCGTTACCTTAAATTTAAAGGTTATCAGGTAGTCTGGATAAGAAATATCACTAATGTTGATGACAAAATTATCAATAGAGCTAAGGAACTGAATATCGCAGCAGATACTCTTTCTCGGAAATATACTTATGAATTCTGGAATGATATGGAGGCTTTAAATGTCTCTTGGCCTGAATTTGAGCCTAGAGCCACTGATTACATACCAGAGATGATTAGTTTTATAGAGAAGCTGATCCAAGCAGGCTTTGCTTATGAAACAAATGGTGATGTTTACTTTAAAGTCAGTAAATATGAGCATTATGGTCAATTAAAAAAGCAAAGTTTAGACGAACTAAAAGATGGTAATAGCCGTATAGATGCTAATGAGAAAAAAGAAGATAAACTAGACTTCGCTCTTTGGAAAGCTTTTCCAAACGAGCCTTTATCAAGCTTTCAGTCACCATGGGGCTTAGGCAGACCTGGCTGGCATATAGAATGTAGCACTATGATAGAGACTATACTTAATGAAAAATTTAACTGCTCTACCTTAGACATACACGCTGGCGGTGATGATTTAATTTTCCCTCATCATGAAAATGAATGTGCTCAGTCTGAATGCTTAACAGGACAAAAGTTAGCTAAATATTGGATGCATAATGGCATGGTAATGATTAATGGGACTAAAATGTCCAAATCTTTAAATAACTATATGACCATTAAAAGTACCCTAAAGAAGTTTAAGGCTAATACCATTCGCTTCTTCTGCCTGCAAACACATTATAAAAAGCAGATAAATTTTACGGATGCAGCTCTAGAGGCGGCTGAAACTGGCTTTAGCAAACTATACCATTCAATTAAAGATACTTTAAAAAATATAGAATTCACTAAATTCTCAGGTCTAAAACTAAATCTAGAACAGCAATCTAGCCTAAATGAAAAAATGATTAAAGAATTTACTGAGATTATGGATAATGATTTAGGAACCCCTCAGGCACTAGCCTTATTATTTGACAACCCTAACGAAAAACTCACTATAGCTTATTTATTAGATATTTTAGGCTTTAACCTAAATCTAAAACAGTCAAACAACAGTAGAGAGACGAATTCAGAAGAGCAGGTGACCCTAAATCGTTCTCCTATGAGTGATTTAATTCAGACACTACTAGAGATACGCGAAAAAGCTAGATCTGAGAAAGATTTTATGCTCAGTGATAAAATCCGTAAACAGCTTGAATTAAGCGGCGTAAGCATCAAAGATTTTAGAGACAAACCTAGTGAATGGTCTTTTATAGTAGACTAGTTTATATGGTCGCTCATACACAATTACCTGAAAATTTTGATTTAAATAGAGCTATAGAATTAGCAGAATTATCTAATTTAGCTTACGCTCAGTATAAGGCTTTTACAGAAAAACAAAGCTGGCAATTGCCAGCACCTTACTCTCTAGAATTGGTTTTAGATGCAGTATATGAAAACGATAATACGCCTTTAGGCTTTATTGCTAAAGCAAATAATGACATTTACATAGTTTGGCGTGGTACTCAGGATATAGAAGAATGGATAGAAGACGCTAAATATGATCAGACTCCATGTTCTTTTCTAAATAAAGGGGAAAAAGTAGCTCTAGGTTTTGATGAAATGTACACTACAGGGGACTCTAAAGTTAGTTCTCCTCAGAGAAAAGTTTTAGAGTATTTAAATAAGATTCCTCTAGGGTCTTACACTAATTTATGGATCACGGGTCACAGTCTAGGGGGAGCTTTAGCTGTATTAAACACCTGTGACATAGTACATAACACAGCTCATCATGGAGCGAAAATGTATAATTTTGCAGGTCCTAGAGCTGGTGATGGAAATTTCGCAAATACTTTTAATAACAGTGTTTCTCTTAGCTGGCGCATAGTGAATAGCCATGATGCAGTCCCTAATTTACCTCCAGAATACTGCCCGCCTATTTTACATACTTATCACTACGAACACGTTAATCAAGCCTTCCCAATTAGCTTTGGTAATAGCTGGGATTTAGTAAAAGATCACTCTATAGACGCTTATATCAGTACCTTAAAGGCACTATTAAGCTAAGCTGCGGCTTCAGCGCTTTTCTTTTTCGCTAAAAACATTGAATATAAAAGATTTCCAGTCTCCCCAATAGCAGCAGCTAAATTACCAGTTAAATTACGAGGATCGGTAGCGGCCTGAACATTTTCTAACCATGGAGAAGTAGAATTAGTGAGACTATCTAAAGTAAAGGCTTTACCAAAGGCACTGACACCCTTATCTTTACTCATCGCCATACTGACATCCTCGATTACACCTATTATCGAGCGAGAAGATCTAACTAATTTATGAATAAATTCATGTAATTTCTCACCTCTGCCAAAAGCTAAGCCATAAAAATAAGGCAAAGCAAAGCCAGGAACTACTACTAATCTAGAAAAATTCTGTAAAAGATCTCCATCACCACTTTTTAGCTTAGATAAAGAGTGCTTCATAATAGTACCTAAATTTTTAAAAATAACCCCTAAGTGCTCCATCCTATTTTCAGACTTAGCTTCATGCTTATTAAGGTGTGGATTCTCATCAAAAAACTCTGAAAGCTGCTTTTCATAAGCATTATAAGCACATAGAATCCCAGTAAAAAAAGGTAAATGAGAAACATGTCCAGCCGTCATTTTACTCATATAGCTAAGTTGTGCTACACCACGCCAGAATGTCTCGGCCTTATCTAATTTACCAATAGCATCAATAGCCAAAGGCACTGGACTGATAAATTTAGAATATATATCTGCTGCCTTTAGTGCTGCGCCTTCATATTCTACGGCACCATTTAAATCCTTACCGGCAAGCTTAGCTCCAGACAGAGTTCCCGCCACTATATGTGATAAAGCACCAGAGAATGCTAAAGGTAACTTAACTAAATTAACCGCAGCCATTAATTTCTCATAATTAGTCTTCTCTTTAGGAGATTCTTCAGCTAAATTAACAGTTAAAGTCTTTTCATTTTCATCTAATTGATTTAAAGCTAAATCCTTAAGGATCTGCGGATTCTTAGATTCTTCAGCTGATGGAACAGAACTTTTAGAAGCATCAGCTTGACTATGAGTATTTTCAGGTCTCTCTAGCAAAGCTGTGCTAGCAGGGTTATTTAGATTCTGAGCTGATCCTTGAACTTGCATAATTACCAGTATTTACTTAATCATCGGTTTAGATTTTAGCAAATCTTAAGCTTTTTTTGCTGAGAATAAATTAAAAGAGTCTTATATTTTTACTGATAGGCTAATGATATATTCTCGCTCACTTACAGCACTAATTTTTTTGATGTTAATCATCTTTAACAGTGCTTGTAATATTGCGATAAGACCTCAAGACTCAGAAATAAGGGTAGCTTACTTAGAAACCGATAAAGCTTTTATTGAAGCCTTTTTACATGATTTTTCTAAGAAAAATCATGTAAAAGTCAGTCTAAAAGCAATTCAAGAAAAATCAGAGATTAGAGAATTAAAAAAAAACTTTGATATTTTTATCGGTGATCTAGACGACTCATTAGAACTAGGAAAGAATAAAATACTTATAGCGCGATAACCGATAACAGCGATAACACATAAGGATAGTCCTATAAATGAAATTTCAAGCTCAACTTTAAAAGAGCGTTTCACAGAATATTTCAAAAGCGATGAATCTATTTCAGTATATGCATTTCTTCAAAACCCTGATTCAAAATCAATTAAAGATGTTATAGAAAAGAAAAAAGAAATAGCATTAATCAATTGGAGCGCAAGCAATGATACGGTAAAAATCTTAAATATAGATCAAAATCCAATTAACCTGAAATCAATCAAATTCGGTTACTATCCTTTAAAAAGAAATATATATCTATATCGCTTAAATTATAGCCCGAATAAAAAGCTAAACCTTTCTATTAATAAGCTTTTCAAACATATCAGCTCCATATCTACGCAAGAGCTGGTTGAAAACTTTAAACTAAGCCCCCTGAGTAAAGCTGAATTAGAGATTTTAGATCAATACCAAGATAGCATGAAAATTGGTCTAGCTTTACCTTTCAGCAGTGATG
>DAISHM010000073.1:0-6533 GCA_036822535.1 Candidatus Caenarcanales bacterium | reverse complement strand
CAGCACTAGCACCCGTTTTTCGCTGCAAAGCAGCAAGATTAGCTTTCAATTGACGATTACCAGGCTCAGCCATAGTATAACGAGAATCACCGATACGGGAAGAGGCCATATACTTTTCCTCTAACTGTACTTTATGGGGAGTACCCTTAGGATGGAACTCAATATCAGTTCCCTGAGGCGTTATTAAACGCTTAGTGTGATTCTCTCTATCAGAAATAATGACAAAACCATTAGCGACACTAATTTTATTTCCCTCTTTATCAGTGTGAGCCCCCTCTGCTGAACCAGGTGCACCAGGAATAGGTATATTAAATTCACCAATCCTTAGCATTTTAGAAGGTGCTGCCTGATTAGCATCTGGCGAAAAATTGAATTTAGATATTTCCTTTTGTCCTTCTTTAATAGTTATTTCAAGAGCAGTACCCTTAGGGCTATTAGACTGAATCATAGACATTAAGCTCGCCATACCAGCGTGTTTATCTAAGACTTGTTGATTAGTCTGATATTCAGGTAGCCCAGAAGCTTTTAAAATCTCTTGCTGCCTTTCTAAGCTAGCTGCCCACTCCTTCTCTTGTATATTCGTGAGTTTTTCTAAGAACTCTGCTTTTAAACTAGGTTGCTCTGGTAATATTTTTTCACCAAATTTCTCCATTGCAGTATTAACGGTCTTTTGAACATCGATTACTTCCTGCCTTAATTCCCTTTTCACAGATACATCAGGATTATCATTAATAGTCATTTTAAGCTTAGCTAAACTTAACTGTAAATTATCATATTCCGCCTTAGATGCTTTTTGAAGCTCTTCTGGTAACTCTTTATAAATATCTTTAATAATATTACTAGTAGATAGTGCTATTTCAGAGGCTTCTAAGGTATCTAAGTTCTTAAGTTTACGCATCAATTTATCTCGCTCAGCTGCATGAGCTTTAAACTGCTCACTCATCATTCTTTCTGGACTAGATGCTGAAATTTCTGGTCTTTGAATAATATTTTTCTGATCATTTTCACGATTAAGTATCATGCTAGTAAGATGATTTTCAGCTAATTTAAATAATTGCTCAAACTGTTTATTATTCTTTGCTTCACCCTTATAAGAATCAAATAAATTATTCATAGCTATTTTAAACTCTGAAGCATCAGCTCCCTGAAAAGCCTTTTCAGCATTACGAGTTAAAGTCTCTCGCTCATTTAGCTTAATCGCATTAAATGAAGATGGTGGGTTTATTTCTGAAATCAATAATTTCATTACATGATCAAAACTCTGTTCTGGTTTTAGAACATCAACTTTCATCAATTCTAAAGCTTTCTGGGTAAGCTTTTTAGTCTCTTCATCTAGATTTGGATAAGTCCACTTCATTGTTACATTGAGAGTTTGCTGAGATTTAGGATCACCTAAGTACAAAACCTTACTAGTCAGGACAGGAAAAGCATCTTCAGGAGACTTATCTAGCTTAGAAGCAGAATTAATACCAGCAAGGCTACTGGTAATCTGCCTAGTACCGTATTCAGAATCTTTCATTAAAGATTTAATAACCTGTTCTACACTTTTAGACTCTAAATCTAGCTTTATTTTAGATAATTCTTTCTCTGGGAGAAGCTTTTCATCTCTTATAATATTTAACTTCTCGTATGGAGTATATGTAGAGAGTTTTAAAGTTCTCTGTAATTTTGATAACTTAAGCATATCGATTATAGAATCAGTAATTTTTTGATTTTTCTGCTCTAGCTTAGCCATTTGCAAGGTTTCATAGTCTTGCCTTTTTTTAGAATACTGTTCATTTAAATCATCAATAATACTCATATAATATGGATGAGATCTATCTTCTACATTAGGATATTTCTGATTTGCCTTTTCTTGAGAAGCTTTTAATAATTCAGGAAACATCGCTCTTTCCTGAATTTGAGCAAACTTTTGGGCATCATTGAGCTTAGTAGAATCTAGAATACTTTTAAACTCTAAAAATTCCTGAGCTTTACGAGCCTTCTCTTCTATATCTGGTTTTAAGCCAGGTTCAGAATATTTCACCAAAAAGTGCTGACGTATCTTTTCAATCTCACTAAAATCAACTAAAGATTCTTTCATCATTAGAGCAATTTTTTCAGAGGCACTTCGAGTATTATCGTTAAGAATCTTCACTACAAGAGGGTTTCGAGACTCTAGATTTTCTACTAAATGATTACGATGAGATGAAATAATTAGTTCAGGTTCAGGAGTTTTATCATGTATACCTGCACTCAAAGAATTCTTAAGAGGGAATTTCAATTCATGACTAATCTCGCTATGACCAGCTTTATCTATTTGAGCCATCTTAGTAGTCAATTCTGCTCCATTAGGTAAAGGTAAGACAGTCCCAGCCTCACGCTTCACCTTACTTGCAGCAAGAGGATCATCAAAACGCTCACTACCAGATATTTTTGCAAGTATTTCAGTGACTTCTCTTGACCATGGTAAAACTCTTTGACGCTCTACTGGAGCTTCATGTACTAGATCCCTCCGCCTCTGGGCAGTTATATGATCTACAGCTAAAGAGTTAATTTCCATAAACTGTTAATTTAGTATTTATCTTCATATTTTGTCAAGTATTTATTTTTATTTAATATGCGTGTGAAGGGACTCGAATTTCTGCGTTTTCCTTGTCCTCAGCCTTGAACTTGTTCGTTCGGCTACACGCCCTTTAAGGAAGTGATGAAAAATAAAATTTTCCATCACGGACTTTCTAGTAAAAAGCTTAAGGATTTGCTGAAAAATGCTGGGAATAGCATTTTTCAGCAAATCCTTAATAGAAAAATAGTGATAAAGAAGAGATCACGAAGATAGAAACAAGAGTGATATAAATCGCAGCCTTCAATCCTAGAGCCTGCTTATAGACTACTAGTGTAGTTAAATTCACAGAAGGGCTAGCTGTCATAAAGCTTAAAATTGCAGATACTGGGATTCCTAGAGCCAAAAATTCTTTACTTAAGGGGATATCACTACCAGCACAAAGATAAAAAGGGAATGAAATCACTGACAATAAAGGTGCTGCTAAATATTGATCATAAATTAAAGTACCAAATACGTTTAGTGACTGGGGTCTAAAGTGAATTAAACTTGCAATAAAAGCAGAGAATATAATCCAAGGGAAGAATTGTAAGAGAGCGACTTTCAGATCATGGCTCAAATGAAGCAAAGCTGCTTTTAGTGAACTAGCTTGAATCTCATCATGACAATGTTCACTAATATTAATTTCTAGGTTTTCATCTTCATTATGAGCTGTACAGCAGTGTTTATGCGATAACTTATCAGAATTATAAGTAGCTTCTAAATAGGCATCTATCTTTTCTGCAGCAAAAAAATTGAATATATAAGTGCTAACTATAGCAAAGCCCATAGCCATAAGGAATCTCGCTAAAGTCATCTCTAGCCCTAGTACCTGATAATTTAGTATTAAAGCTGTAAAGCTACAGGCATTACCAGCTAAAAGAAAGGGTAAAATGATACGCCAATCTAAATTCTTTTTATATAAACCAATCGCAAGCGGTATCATACCGCAAGTACAAATAGGAATTAAAGCACCTAAGAAAGCTGCGAGCAGAACCAATACCCAGCGAGGCAGCGGGGCGTGCAGCGGAACTCCAATTTCTGCGTTTTCGTCGTCCTCATGATCCTCATGTACCTCTAGTACACTGCGGTCATTCGTCCTCCTCAGCCTTGAACTTGTTCGTTCGGCTACACGCCCTAATGAGAAAGCAGATAAGGAACTGAAATAATTATCAGCCAAATAGAAATCAATCAAAGATGCAGTAATAACGGCAAAAAGAAATATCGGCAAAATCTCAAGCAGAACATGAAAAAAATGCCCAAAATCCATTTATTTAGTGATGCTCATCATGTACTAAATGCTCAGCGTGCTGCACAGCACCACCAATATAAACACAAGATAGAATAGCAAACAAGAAAGCCTGTAAGAGTCCTACAAACATTTCAAAACCAAGCACCACGACAGGTATCACTAAAGCTACTAAACCAATAAAAGTAGCTAAAAGAGTCTCACCAGCTACAGTATTTGCAAAAAGCCTAAGTGTAAGTGTAAGAGGTCTGATTAATAAATCCATTAGCTCTATTAAGCACATTAAATTAAGGCTAAGACCCTTTTCTTTAGAGTAATTAACAGGTAAAAACATCTGTACATAAGACCAGCCACCTATCACTGCACCAATACCAAAATAGACAGCTACAACAAGAATTGCAATAGCTGCTGGTACATTTATGTCAGCACAAGTACTCGCTCCATGCCAAATATGAGCATGCTCTCCGTGAGCGGCTGGCAAAGTAGGCCACCAATCAAAGAACTGACCTAACTGCCACGGTAAAAGACCAGCATAATAATTCACTAAAATAAATATAAATATACTCCCTATAAGCGGAACGAACTGATCACCACGTTTACCAATCTGACCAGAGGTGAGCATTCTAAAAAAAGAAAATATAGACTCAGCGATATGCTCCTTCATGCCATAATCTGCAACTTCCTTTTTAAGAGAGGAGCCTAAATAAGCAGCTATAATGAGAATCAATCCCATAGTCGTCCAAGCATAGCAGAGTGTATCTAAGTTTACGCTCTGACCAAATATTTCACCAGTGATGTGTTGAGTCATAATTAATAAGGATTCAAAAATTTACCTAAAGGTAAAGGGAAATCAGAATAAGATTATAGCAACTAGATATAACAAATACAAAAAGCCCATAAAAGTTAATGTAGCAGCATGTACTCGTTTAAATACCTTTAATGAAAAAAGTAAAATAGATGCAGATAATAAAGCTAATACAAAGCAAAACATAGTATGCGAATCTAAATTCCAAGGAGTCATGCTAACCCCTACGGCACAAGGAATAGCAGACTGAAACACCATAGCTCCAGTAATATTACCTATAGCTAAACCATCTTTCCCAGAACTAGCCCAGAACCAGCTATTTACTTTTTCTGGTAACTCCGTAGCAATAGGGGCAATAATCAGACTAAGTATCAAAGGACTTACATTCATCAATACAGAAGCCTCTTCTATCGCAATAATAAAACGATGTGCGAAATAAATAATCCCAAGTAGTGATAATAATACCTGAGCTATCATCCAAAATAAATTAGGTGGCAAACGGAAACCAGCTACTGAAACGCTAGAGATATAAAGTTCATCTACACCCTCCACATCTTCTTCGCTGTGCTCGTGTCCAGTACCCTCTCTTAGAGTGGTAACGAAATATACGACATAAACGCTCAAAAGCAAAACAGTAAAAACTGTTTTAAATAAAGGATCAGGAAAAGCAGTAGCTATCATCGCTAAAGTTAATGCTGCAATAAAATAAGTTAGATCTTTACTTATATGATCATGCGAAGCTCTAATATTTAAATCATTTCTCTTCTTATAATTCACTAATACTGCTAAACCTAAAAGAGCCATCGCCAAAGTAGATAAGAGGAAAGGTGCTCCTACTATAGAGCCTATAGCGATATCAGTCTTCGCATCGCCGTGCGCTGAGCCTGCTAAAAAAATAGCAATTATAGGAAGTAAAGTCTCTGGCAAAGCTGTACCTACAGCAGCAAGTAAACTACCTACTACTTGCTCACCTAATTTCAAACGAACTCCGATGTTTTCTACAGCGTTAGTAAACCATAGACACACGAAAAGTATCGCTGCTAAAAGCAGAATTATTTTTCCAAAAACTAAAATCATCTTAATTACCTTTTTCTGAAATCTCTACTAAAGTCTCTTTATCTAATTCCTCAAAGCACTCTACTGCCACTGGGAAAACTCTTTTTACTAGCTTAATAGCCGCCTTAGCATACTGCTGTATCTCCCACTGCGCTTCTTTCGGAGCTCTTAAATAGTACCAATGCATAAAGTTACGTAAATTTACAGTAGTAATAAACTCAGTATGAGAACCGACAGGAAGCACTCCACGAGCCTGTTCACGACAGACTCCCATATTAATCAATTAATTATAAGCGTCTAAAGCAGCTTTAGCTGCCATCTCATAAATCTCGGTAGCAGCAGTCTGATCTAAATCAGCAGAAGCCTCTATACTAGCCTGTTTATTAGTTTCAGCTTGCTGTCTAAATTCATCTGGCTTATAAATAGTGTTATCGAACTTAGTATATCTAGCACTAATTTCATTAAAAACCCTGCACCTATGCTTCATCCTCTGTCGAGCTATATAAATAGGACACTTTACTCTAAAAGTTAAAGCATTCTGCTCAAAAGGAGTCCAATGCTTATGCTTAGCTAAAAATTTGATTAGTTTTTTATCTTTTTCTTCAAACTCCGCAGAATACTTATTATAAGAGACTCTCGCTGAATAAACAATAGATAAATCACCACCCATAGAGTCTACGAGCTCCAAATAACCTAAAACCCCTAAATCAACTTTAGAATCAAGGACAACAAAATCATCTTTCTCTAAGATATCTGCCATAAAAGAATATTCTAATACTTCTGATATTAATTATTTTGGAAAATTGAAACTAAGTCAGTAAATTCACCATAAACAGCTGGAT
>DAISHM010000072.1:5643-6538 GCA_036822535.1 Candidatus Caenarcanales bacterium | reverse complement strand
CATGTAGACTTTTATAGTTATAACTTTTATATACTAACTCTCGACAGAGTTCTATGAACTCTGGAGCAAATACATATTCAGCACCTAAAGAGTGAGCGAATGTCGCTGCTATATTTTTAAAATTAGTACGATGAATCCCCCAGTCTAATTCATTTAGCACAAAAATATCAGTTTCTCTAAATGCATCTAATTCTGATTTAACTTGCTGAAGCTCTTCTTCATTCAGACCCGTCTTTAGATCATTTTTTAGATAGGCACTAGGATTTCTAATGATTTTTTGGATTAGTTCTATATTAAAGCCTCTTTCCATATTCCACTGTGTAAGAGTAATGTATTTTAATCCTAAATCTTTATTCGTTTTTATAGCCTGAGCTGTGCGTCCTTTATTTTCGTAGAATACAGTATCTAAGACTCTTTCTAAATCTTTAATAGATTCTGCTTTAATTTCTTTTCCTTCGCTAAGATCTTTTAGTACTTGATAACGTGGAAAATCTTTATAAGAAAACTGTTTCGCTAAACGTGCTGAAACCTGATTATGAAAGCAGCAAAAAATAAATAGAAAAATGCATAAGTTAGACTTCATAAGCTGAGAAATTCTTTAAAGATGAGGCGGCTGGTTTAAGAAATCGTGCTGCCAAATACTACGATATTTATCTTCAGCTAAATTAGCACCAGTTAGCATTATTAGAACAGTGCGTTTGCCTTTTTCATCCTTTAACCATTTAGTTGCAGCGGCCATCGCTAAAGCAGAACATGGCTCTAGAGTGACTTTTAAAAGATGACTTAACCACTGAGTCCAATAGATAATTTCTTCTTCTGAGGCTGTGAATAAACCATCACACTGTTTTAAATGTGCAAAGGTGCGTGCTGAGAGCTTTAGAGTCTGTACGCCATC
>DAISHM010000072.1:0-5633 GCA_036822535.1 Candidatus Caenarcanales bacterium | reverse complement strand
AATAGTCTCTGGGCTATCTTCAAAAGCATAAATTACTCCCTGAGCTAAAGATCTTTCTGCATCATTAGCGTTTTCTGGCTCCGCAGCGTAGACTTTAGAACTTGGAGAAATTAATTTTTTCGCTAAGTAAGTACCAGAAATTAAACCGCCACCACCAATCGGAGCAAATATTGCATGTGGTTTACGATTCATATCTTCTAAAGCCTCATAAGCAGCAGTGCCTTGACCTGCGATTACTGCTTCGTGGTCGTAAGGGTGTACGAAATAAGCACCATTTTCTGCATAACTGAGTGCCGCTTCTTCAGCTTCTCTGCGGCTTTCACAGAGTATTACGTTTGCACCATAATTTTTAGCAGCTTGAATCTTTATGTAAGAAGCATGCTTAGACATGAGTACATTAGTTTTAATTCCTAATTTACAAGCAGCGAAAGCTAATGCCTGAGCATGATTCCCTGAACTGAAACTAACTACTTCTTTTGGTAGCATCTTATTTTCTTTTAAAGTAAGAATAGTATTTAAGGCTCCACGAGCTTTAAATGAGCCAGTCTTTTGGAAACACTCCATCTTAAAATAAATTTCATGCCCAAGCATCCTATTTAGCTGTGTGGAACTAAAAACTGGAGTGCGATGCACCTGATTTTCAAGTCTCTCACTGGCTTTCTTCACTAAATCAGCTTTAAGGATAAGCTCTTTTTCACTTGTACTAAGACCATTTAAAGTATTAAACATATTAAAATTTCCAGCTTAATTAATTTCAAATACGGCATCTATCTCTACCGCAGAGTTAAGCGGCAGACTAGGAACGGATACGGCTACTCGAGTATGTCTAGCAGCTTCTCCAAAAACTTCTAACATTAAATCAGAAGCACCGTTTGCGACCTGTGGCTGCTCGTAAAAATTATCTACAGAATTAATAAAGACATTTAGGCGTAAACAGGCTTTTACTCTATCTAAATCACCATCACAGGCTTCTTTTAAATGATAAATTACATTTAAAGCGCAGATTCTAGCAGCTTTCTTTCCTTCTTCTACAGAGAACTCTCTGCCAAGCTTCCCTGTGAACTGCATTTCTCCATTCCATCTGCATATCTGACCAGAGATATAAACTAAATTTCCAGACTTAACATAAGGAACATAAGTCGCTGCTGGGGAGGAACTATCTGGTAAAGATATTTTTAGCTCTTCTAGGCGTGATTCGATAAGAGGCATACTTAATAACATTCTACTCTATTTCTTTATTTCATTCTAAGTATTCTCTAATTCGCTCAGCTAAAGCTTTACTAAAGCCTGGTAGAGCTTCTATTTCATTCAATGGTGCAGATAAAATTCTTCTCACTGAGCCGAATTTCTCTAAAAGCAGTTTTTTCTTTTTAGTACCTAAGCCAGGTATAGAATCTAAAAGGCTTTCTTTAGCTTTTTTAGCTCTTAAGTGTCTATGATATTCTATTGCGAAGCGGTGTGCTTCATTACGTATGTTCTGTATAAGGAAAAGCTCTGCTGATCTGCGATCTAATACTATCGGTACTTTATCGTTGATTTGGAAAATTTCTTCTTCTCTCTTAGCTAAGCCAATTATTTTAATATGATTGAGTTTTAATTCTTGGATTATTTCATAAGCTGCATTTAGCTGTCCCTTACCGCCATCGATAATAATTAAATCAGCTAAGTTTTCTAAAGCCGTATCAGTATTAGTTCCTCGTTCTAGATCTATGGCTAAAGGCTTATACCTTCTTCTTACTACTTCTTGCATGGAAGCGAAGTCATTATTTTGATCTACACTGAGCTTAAAGCGACGGTATTGATCTTTAGCAGGTAAGCCATCTATAAAGCAAACCATGCTCGCAACTACATTAGTTCCTTGTATATGTGATATATCAAAGCATTCAATCCTATGAGGTGTAGAGCGTAAATCTAGAGCTGTTTTTAAATTTTCTAAAGCTAAATTAATGTCTCTAGATCCCTCTTCTAGACTATTTATTTTCATTTTTTGTAGCATTAATTTAGCATTACGTTTGGCTAATTCGACTTGAGCATATTAGTCGCCACGTTTAGTGGTTGATATGCTGATTTTCGATCCTTTCCTTTCACTGAGCCAATCTTCAAAGCCGTTAGCTTCATCCCTGGAGTCTGAACTTAGTGCAGCAGAAGATTTTAATTCTTCACTGAGAAGAATCTCTTTAGGTAATTCACTATCTGCTACTTGAGTGTAATATTGCACGAAGGCAGATTCAAAAATCTCATCTAGATTCGTTTCATCATTAAAATAAATTTCATGATTCTCACGATTAATTAATTTTCCTTCCCTGATTTTAAAAATCTGTAGACAAGCAAAATCACAGCTAGAATCAAGGGCATAAGCGATAGCAAAAATATCTAAACTAAGATCTTGGTTTACAGAAATAACATTCTGAACTTCATTGAAAGTCGCTAATGCTCTAATTTTATCTCTGAGTTTCGCTGCTTTCTCAAAATTCAACTCATCACTAGCTTTTAACATTTCTTGTTCTAGTAGACTCTTTAAATCATCGTGTTTGCCTCTTAATTGCATTTCTACCTGTGATAGCATCGCAGCATAATCTTCTTCGGAAACTAGTTTTTGACAGGGACCTAGGCATTTACCTAAGTCATAATTTAGGCAGGGTCTATTTTTAAAAGGAGGAATACGCTTTTTCCTTAAAGGAAAAAGCTCGTTTACCAGTTCCAGATTTTCATACATCGCAGAGGCATTAGTATATGGACCGAAAAATTTATTTTTAGAATCTCGGCGTTTTTTAAATTTTTTGATATCTCTGACTGGTAATAATCTAGGATAAGGCTCATCATAAGTGATGACTAGCCAAGGAAAAGTTTTATTGTCTTTTAAAAGTACGTTATACTGCGGCTGGTGCTTAAAGACTAAATTAGATTCTAGTATTAATGCTTCTTTCTCAGATTTAGTAACTATGGTTTCGATACGGAAAATTTTTGGCACTAAAAATTTTAACTTAGGTCGCTTTGACCAATTAGATGTATTCCAGTAGGATTGAACTCTGCTTTTAAGCTTAATCGCTTTCCCTATATAGATTATGCGATTATATTTGTCGAAAAATAAATACACACCAGGTTCTTGGCTGATATGTTTTAATTCTCTTTCTAATTCTTCGTCTTTAAGCACTATTTATGAATTCCAGACTTTAAGTCCTATTATTTTAAGCAATCTTCATCAAATAGTATTTTAATCTATAAAATAATAAAAGCGGGTGCATTAAAACCCGCTTTATTATACTTCACCCTTTCCCAAAAACTTCATATAACAATAACTAATTCAAACTAGGTCAAGAAAAGAAGTCTCACTCAATAGCAGTTAGCTAGACTGCTAATCAAGTAAAATTTATATATTTAGAATAGACTGTAAGATCTCATCTGAGATACTTATAGTCCTTGCACTTGCTTGTAAGCCACGCTGGTAGGCTATCATGTCCGAGAATTCTTCGGCGATATCTACGTTACCCATTTCTAGAGATCCAGAGACGTTTTGTGTAGAGTCTACTACTGGGGCTGATTTATCGCTAGGTCCACCGAGAAGAGCTATAGAAGCAACTCCAGAGTTAGGAGATTCAGTATAAAGTGAAGATCCTTTAGCGACTAAACCATCATAGTTCCTGAAATTCGCTAATATAACTCTGCCTACTACCATTCTCTCAGAGCTATCTCCAAAGATAGAAATAGAACCATCACCACCGATAGATACGTTTGCTACAGAGTTTTCTACGCTAGAATCTACTGTATAGAAAAATGGAGGAACTTTAATCGGATCGAAAAGCCTCTGCATATCTATAGTTTTCATAAAAAGTACATCATCTTCACCTACTGTAATGTCTGTAGAGACACGCATGTTACCAGCAGCAGGTATAGCAGGTGCACCACCAGGGAAGATCAAATCACTGCCAGGAGGAGTCGCTGCTTGGTCATAAGTGAATCCAGTAAAGGCTTCCTCGAATCTAGTTACTCCAGGTTTTAGTCTTAATCTGAGTTGTACTATATTTCCAGAGACTGGATCACGTAAATCAAAGGTGTTCGTCGTCGTGCTGAGGGGTACTGAGGGGTCATACTCAAATGAATATACCGCACCACCAGAGCCAGATTCATCGTAGACTATATCAAAGTTACCAAAAGCATTCATAGTGAAAGATAAAGTACCTACGTTAGTCATATTTACTGAAGCTGTAGGGTTTGCAAGTGAGCCTCTGATACTTAATTCAGAGACTTTAGTCGCGTCGAATGCTGGAGTACCAGGACTACCAGCAGTAGAGGTCAAACCAGCTGGACCAGCTGCTGTGTGAGCTGGAGCATCACCAATAGCAGCACCAGGATTAATATCCTGATCTGTCCACCAAGTTGCACTGGAATAATTCTCAATGGTTTTAACTTCACCAGTTTTATCATTATAGAAAGTAGCTCCCATAACTTTCATACCGCCAGTAGTTACTAAGTTACCTGCGGCATCTAGTTTGAAATTACCATTACGAGTATAAAGAGAGTTTTTTAAACCTTCACCAGCCGCGACTCCTGTACTGACTACGAAAAACCCATCACCGTTAATCGCTAAATTAAGTGGCTGACCAGTGTTTCTAATAGAACCCTGATCAAATATAGTAGCAACTGAAGCTAAATCTACACCAGAACCGACCTCTATTGGGTTAATACCACCAGTCCTAGTTGAGGGATTACTTCCCTGCTTGATGACTGTCGATACTGACTCTTGAAAAGCGACTTTAGTCTTCTTAAAAGCTATAGTGTTTACGTTAGATAAGTTGTTAGCGACAGTAGCTACAGCTTTCTGACTCTCTGTAACTCCTTTTGCACCTATAAATAATGAACTAATTGGCATTTAAAATCTCCTTAACTATCTAACTAAAGCTATTGTCGTATCTAACATCTCGTCATTGGTCGTCGTAGCTTTAGATACAGCTTGATAAGCTCTCTGTAAAGCCATTAGATCGACTAACTCATCAGATAAATCTACATTACTTCTTTCTAGGGCACCAGCTGTAATTCTTGTAGAAGAAGTCGCTGATCCTGATTGTAGGGCTGTAGAAAAGTTTGCTAATCCAGAAGAGCCAGTCTCTATAAACAAATTTGAGCCTATATTAACCAATCCTTCTGGATTATTAAAAGTGGCGAGTTGAATCTGATCTAGAAAAACTGGATCTTGATTGTCATAACTCACCTGTATTTCCCCAGCCGGGCTTATTGAAAAGCCCGATCTGTTATCTGGAAATGTGATTCTCCCCCCGCCTGAGGAAAGCACATAATTACCATTAGCATCTACTAAATTTGACTGAGAGTCTATAGTGAAATTACCAGTACGACTGTAATATATCTCACCAGCAGCGTTTTGTAAGACGAAAAAACCAGAACCTGAGAGAGCCATATTTGCAGAATTATCTGTAAATTCTAGACCGCCTTGTGAGAAATCAGTTCCCGTAGAAACTAAATAGGAACCAGATTCAGATGCACCGCCTGCGGCATTGCTACGAATATTTTCGAAATTTAATAATCTTTCTTTAAAACCGTGGGTACTGACGTTAGAAATATTGTCAGAAACTACGCTAAGACCGTCTTGTATATTACTTAGTGAAGAGCCTGTGAAT
>DAISHM010000071.1:0-6544 GCA_036822535.1 Candidatus Caenarcanales bacterium | reverse complement strand
CTGTACTCATTTGTAAATGAGCTACCTGGGAAGATTGATTTACCAGAGGAGAGTACTAGTGAGGAGCAGCGATGGCAAATTCTAATGAAACAACAAGCATTAATAATTTTGTTGGTATATTTACCGTTAAAACATCCTAAGGTGGAATTTAAATCAAGTGAAAAAATACAAAGTTTTTTTACAGAAGATGTATTTAAAGGTGAAGGTTCTCGACCTATAGGACCAAATGGTCTTATTTCTGTAAAACCTAAATTAGTCAGTTATGCTTTAGATGAAGCTTTGCATACTATAGAAATTTATCATGGTGAAAATAAGCTAAAAGATTTTCTGCAAAAGTTAGAGGAGAAGGGTTTACTCACTAGTGAGCAGAAGAAAATTATAGATACTGTTCTTGAGCGCCCCTACTCACCTAGAGTAAATACTAGTAATAAGTAGCGTAGATAAGCTTTTTTTGCTAAGATAGCATGAATGAAAAAAGTTTATTACGAAGTAGATGCGGATCTTAGTTTAATACAATCAAAGAAGATTGCGATAATTGGTTATGGTTCTCAAGGACATGCTCATGCCTTAAATCTTCAAGACAGTGGCTGTGACGTATGTGTAGGGCTTTACGCAGGTTCTAAAAGCTGGCAGAAAGCAGAGGCAGATGGTCTAAAAGTTTTTACTGTAGAAGAGGCTGCTAAAAAGTCTGATGTAATAATGATTTTACTACCAGATGAAAAGCATGCAGAAGTTTATAATTCACAGATTAAGCCACATTTGACTGAATCTAAGACTTTAATGGTAGCTCATGGTTTTTCTCTTCATTTTAACCAAATCCTTGCTCCAGAGAATGTCGATATTATCATGGTAGCTCCTAAAGGACCTGGGCATCGTGTGAGAATCGTTTACCAGCAGGGCTTTGGTGTGCCATCTCTAATTGCAGTTAAGCAAAACGTTACTGGTAAAGCTAAAGATTTAGCTTTATCTTATGCTAAAGCTATAGGTGGTACTCGTGCAGGAGTTTTTGAGACTAACTTTAAAGAAGAGACTGAGACTGATTTGTTCGGTGAGCAAGCTGTACTCTGTGGCGGTCTTTCAGCATTAATTAAAGCTGGCTTCGAGACTTTAGTAGAAGCTGGTTATTCTGAAGAAATGGCTTATTTTGAGTGCTTGCATGAAGTAAAACTAATCGTAGATTTAATTTACGAGGGCGGCTTAGCGAAGATGAGAGATAGTATTTCTAATACTGCTGAGTATGGAGATTACGTTTCAGGTCCACGCGTTATTGATGAGACCGTGAAAGCTAGAATGAAAGAGGTTCTTAAAGATATACAAGATGGTAGATTCGCTCGTGATTGGATTTTAGAGAATACTGCTAATCAAGCAAGTTTCAGAGCTATTCGCGAAAATGAAAAGAATCATCCGATTGAGTCTGTAGGAAAGGCTTTAAGAGGTCAGATGGATTTTTTGGCTCATAACCGAGCGGCAGCGGCTACTGTAGCTTAACGGCTTAATTTATAAAAAGCCTAAGCAGGGCAGATGCACCCATTCTTGGATGTCCTAGCCCTGCTTAAATTTTTAAGGTAATAAATTTGCTACTTGGCTTGGATTTAAGTTCGCTTGAGTTGCGACCTGATTATTAGTGAGGCGATTTAATCTAGTTCTATTAAAATCTTTAAAAGTGTCATTTGCTGACTGATAGTGACCGAGTAATCTTACTTCATCATTAACAAATTTTGAGATTGAACCTAGATTCGCGAGCATTTGATCTATATCATATAGGTCCCTGAAGTTAGCTGAATCCCTTTTACCTCCGATAGAGGCTACTGAAGTAGAAATAGAAATGTCTTGTAATGCATTAAAGGTGCCTGTGGCAATTGAACCTTTCTTCTGTGATGCTACGTCTATGTCCAGTGTTCGCAAAGAAGCTATTAAGCTTCGAGGTCTAGCCATAGGGTAATCCACATATGAGCTACTAGTACCACCGCTGATATTATATCTGCTCATATTACCACCGAATTCGCCAGTAGAGCTGATACCAAATGCAGCACCTACGACTAATGAAGAACCAGAAATAGAAACAGAGCTACCAAAGCCTGATGCATCACGATTAACATCAGCTGTTGAGAATATTTTCTGTATTTCTGAATTGTCATCTAGGTTATAAGTGTAGACAGCTCCTTTACCTCCGGAACCATTATCCTCTTGTGAAGCCCCGACTACTAGTAGGTCTCCGCTAATATCTATTGATTCACCATATCGGCTATTAGTTGTATTACCAGCTCCTCTAAAAGTAGCTAAATTAGTACCATTTAAGTCAAAGACCCCGACTTCATTATTATTATTAATATTAGAGACCGCGAATTTATCACCATCTATGCTGACTTTAGAGTTTAGATTCGCATTACGATTCGCAAGGCTCACTGTACTCATTAAATTTCCAGAATTTAGGTCGAAAACTTCCACCAATCCACGATTACTATTCATCGCTACCAATATATCTCCAGATATATCTATGGAATCACCAAGGCTACCACCTATACCACCATTAGTAGATGAAAGCGTGTTCCCTAAACTAATTGAGCCGTCTGCTGCCTGGTTATAGACTTTAATTGAATTATAGCCACTTCCATTAGTTTCAGAAGAGCCGATAGCGATTCTATTACCGTTAATTGCGATAGTGTCATCTGCTGCATCAATGTTTATCGTTGTTGCAGCAGTGGTTGCTATGTCATATATTGTAGCTGTATTACCAGCTTTGTCTAAAAGAGCTATTTTGTTTCCAGAAGCAGAAATTTCAAAATTATCTAAATAAGTATTGCTCCCTTGGCTGAATTGAGTCGATACCGAGGAGATATTTTTAAACTCATTTACTAAATTACCAGTGTTTTTATCATAAACAAAGATAGATCCAGTCTCTCTTACGCCTCCTTCATCACGACCTGGAGATAGAGAAATTAGAAAGTCCCCACTAGCTATAACTTTCTTACCATAGGCGTCCTCGTCTTTTAGAGCATTACTTACACTGTTAATAGTAGCTCTCGATATTGCAGTAGCGGCAGTATCTGATTGGGAGAATAGATTAGTACCATCGAAGGCTATAGCTCTTCTACCACCTACATTATGATTAGAGCTATTCGAGACGTAAAGTTCATTAATGTCTCTAAAGTTTTGAGCATCGAAGACTTTAGTATCAAAGGAGTTTGACCAATTAGTATTCTGTACTGCGATACGACCATTTTTCATTTGATAGTCATATACATGATCTCTGTCATTGCTTGTATTAGCATGGCTAAATGAGCCTAAAGTTGCACCATTACTAGCATCTAGAACTAAAGATTTAAACCCAGCATTGGTAACGATTTTCCCGTTATCAAAATCTAATTTAGAAGCATGACCATTATCATTAAAGTTTGGTGTGCTGTAAGTATCATCTAACTCTATATCAATTTTTCTCTCTTCTATAGCTTGACCAGAGCTTAGGTCGTAGACTCTGATATAACCACCATTAGTAGAACTTTCGTTATAAGTACCTCCGACAGCAACCTTATTGCCATCTATTGCGATATCCGTACCAAATGACCATTCTAGTGAACCGTAGTCAGTTCCAGGTGGACTATAATCATTAATTTCATCTATTAATGCACCTGTATTGGCATTAAAGATATAAGCAGTTCCACCTATCGCTCCCTCGCTAGTAGCTTGGAATCTTTTTACGGCGACCACATAATCATTAGAAATATCAATTGAAGTAACACCTGAAATTGAATTATTATTACCGTCCTTAAGTTCAATTGGAGCACCATTTGCTCCAGTGATCATACTATCTAAGTAAAGTTTATTATTACTGGCTACGGCTAATTTATTATTATTGTTTAGAGCCATTATCTTGCCGTAAGTCGCTCCGTCATTTAAGGATCCATTGGTTGATTCAAAATACTCTACTTGGTTGCCTGTAGCCTTGTCGTAGATTGCGAACCTGACATTTGATCCAAAGACACCTGATTCAGAGACACCTCTTTTTACTACATAGCTATCATTCATAGCTATTTGATTAGATACACCACCTGAACCAGAGAAGCTAACAGAGTTAAAATTGGTGGTATTCGCCCAGCTTAAGCCAGTAGTAAGCCCTTGGCCTCCCTCACCGCCTATGTTTCCCAGGGATGATACTGTATAACCAGTATTAGGTGGAGTAGGCGGAGCAATAGTACCAGTATTATTATTTACGAAGGATTTATTATAAATATTATTCTTGGTATTTAAAATCGCAGAGTAAGAAAAATCACCTGCAAAAAACTTCTTGCCACCATAGCTAGTAGTTTCAGAAATTGATTTAATTTGATTTACTAGTTCATTAATTCTGCTTTGACCTTCACTAGTACTGCCAAGTGTACCCTTAAGTGCAGAATCGATAATACCTCTTATCTCCTCTAGATTGCCTTTTACTGTATTTAAACCATCTGTCGCAGTAGAGAATGATTCTAGTAAACCATTTAGACTTTTACTAACTACATCAGTAGTTCTCAACCTTCTCTCTGTTTGATTCAGAAAAGCTGTTTGCGTGGAATTACGGTCTATTTCTTTACGATTTGTCTGCTTAGCTGCTAATCTAGCTTCTAATTTTAATTGTGCTCTCGCTGATGCGGCACTTCTTGAAAAACTGCTTGGGTCTATACCCATAATTCCCCCCGAAATTACTAACAACGACTGAAATATTTCAATCTAGCTAAAATATTCCACTAAAAGGATTATTTTAAACGTCATCCTCGTTATATTGATCTGAAATACAGACAGCCAGTTTGCCCTGTACCTGACCACTGACTCCTAAAAATTTCAGCTGATTAGCTATCCAGATTTCAGCTCTATCCTCATGGCTAGTATCCATTTTAATAATGTCACCGACTTTAAGCTGCATCGAATCACTGAGATTAAATTCACCGCGAGCTAGAACTATTCTTACAGGTAAGCTAGTACTAGCAAGTTTACTAATGATGATCTCTTTAGTATCACTGGTATCTACATGGTGTGTACTATAAGAAGACTGTCTATTTAAGGAATTAATGATACCTTCTAGTGCAGAGTGTGGGATGCAGATAGTAATCAAACCTAGATATGAACCTATTTCTACATTTATAGTAATTACTGCGACTATATCTGTAATCGGAGCTATCTGTATATTAGTAGTAGAAGTCTCTAGGGAATTCAATTCTACCGCACCTATATTTTTTACTACGGTTTGCCAGCCCTCTGGAAGATGGTAAAGAATTCTCTTTAAAATATCTTTAGTGATACCGAATTCTACTTCACTAAGCTCATCTCGAATACTAGATACGCCCATACCACCTAAAAGCCGGTCTAACATAGAGCCCACTAGATGTTTTTCTATACTAAAACTAATCTGAGTGAGGAAAGGCTGCATGCTGATAATACCTGTATAAAGGTCTTCAGACATAGTAGCTAGAAAATCACCATAGGTAACTTGCTGTACATTAGCGACACTTAATTCACAGTTAATACGCAGTAAAGAATTTAGTGAAAGTGTGACTTCCCTACAGAAAAGCTCATGTATGTTACCGATTACTTTTAAATGCTCTTTATTAAATTTATCAGGGTTACGAAAATTATATTCTTTGATCCGCCTTGGGGCATTATCATCAAGATTAGGTAACTGCGGTATATTTCTTTGACGCGGCCCAGGAATTATTTTTTTACTTTCGGTATTATACTTCATGGGTTATCTACTATTGAACTATGAAATCAGTGAAATAAATATCATAAATCTTAAATTCACCGTGCAGAGCTTGATTTAAATTCTCTTTTAATTCATTTTTAATCGCTAATTTATTCTCAAAGCCTATTACTTCTTCAGCCTTCTTTCTAGATAAAGTAGTAATAACTATATCTTTAATCGCTGGTACTGAGGGAGCTAAATCATGCTCTATTTTCATCTCGAAGCCATGTTTCTCATCTAGAGATAGTTTCGAGAATTCCTCGAAATCTTCTGAATATAATTTAGCAGTAATAGACACCTTAAGAAATCTGCTGCCAGAAAGGTCTGCAAGGTTTACGACAAAGTCACCAATAGGATGTATAGGTAGGTGATCTTTTTCATTAGGTTCACGATGCTCTTCTATAGTTTGATTTACTGTAATCATCTTCGGGACTAGTTTAAAAGCGAGTATGACTCCTCCGAAAGCTGCCACGAAGACAAAAAATATTACTAGCACCATATTAGGTGCGCCGGAGGTTACTACTGTAGATGTTCCTTGATCTTCAGCCATAGCATAAATGTTATTCCCTGAATAGATTCTTATAGTTTTTAATTATTAGTCCTTTAGTAGGATTTACTAGCTTAGTATCTAAATCATCTGTAGCATTCCCTTCTATAAAAACGGCTTTTATCTCACTAGAAGATACATCTATATAGGGATTTTCAATAAAATGAAATTTTAATCTATCTTTTTTATTTTCTAATTGAGCATGCTGAAGTATCTGCTGGACAGTGTTTTTAGAATCCCCTTCACCTAGTAGATTCTCATCTAGTTTTCGCTGAAAAACT
>DAISHM010000070.1:0-6572 GCA_036822535.1 Candidatus Caenarcanales bacterium | reverse complement strand
CTTAATACCTGCATATTTAATGATTTAGCTAAATCTGTTAAAAGCCCTTCACTAAGCAGATTAGCAAGTGCATTAGTATAAAAGCTGTAGTATTTCAGTGCATTAGGACCGAGAGAAGAAATATCTACTAAATAAAACATGCCATATTCACTGAGTCTTGAGTTAAGCTCTTCAATAATCTCTAAAGCTTTATAACTAAAACGCCCTGCTTGAGCAGCTGGGAGTTTATCTAGATGTGCTTTAAATAAGGGGAAGTATTTCTTTTCAGTATCAGAAGCTTCTTCTAAACTATATTTAACCCATCTCTCTTCTATCTTAAGTGTAGAAAAGAAATCTAATTCACGAGCCAAATCCACAGACTCTGGATTTAATGAAGATGAGATTTTAAGCTGTAATCTTTCATATACACTGGGTTCAGCATCAGAATATCTTAGAGGTATCATAGGCACAGCATTTAAAACGTAGTTAGATACTACTAAATCTAAATCTTCTAAAATAAACTTTTCACCGTTAAGAGTAGTAGCTGAGTCTAAATCTAAAAGATCTAATTTTACTAATTCATAATGCTTAGCTAAAGTAAAACCTTGAAAGACTGCCCTAGAATGCATCTGCTCTAAGAAGAGCTCTGAAATATCCGTAGCGATAAAAGTTAATCTATCTAAATAGCCTAATTCTTCTGCGGCTAAAAGAAAATTTCTAGCAAATAAACCAGAGCCAGAGCCAAACTCCAAGACTTTCAGCTTTTTATTTTCAGGAATCAATTCCAGATTAGCTTTTAGCAAATTAGCTAGTGTATAAGCATGTACATAATTACTAGTAATTAAATTAGGTAAAACTACTGTATTCTCATTATTAACGAAAGAATCACAGGCTCTAGTCGCATAATATTTATGGGATAAATCATAGAGCGAACACTTATCGTAGTCTATCCAATCTTGAATAACTAAATCACTAAACTCTGGCACAGCATTAAATATCAATCAGTAATTTACCTTCTGCAATATTTAATCCCTTTTTAAAGCCTGGATCTTCATCTAAAGCAGAAATACCTCGATTAGCTAATTTCATGAGATAAGGCATAGTCGAATTACATAAAGCATGAGTACTAGTATTAGGAACAGCACCTGGCATATTCGCTACACCGTAATGAAGGACATCGTGTTTCACTACGACTGGATTATCGTGGCTAGTAACTTCACTAGTCTCTATACAACCACCCTGATCTACAGCAACATCGACTATCACTGAGCCATAACGCATCTCTTTCACCATAGCTTCACTAACCAGCATAGGAGCCTTTTTACCAGTTATCAAAACTGCACCGATAACTAAATCTGATTCTAAAACTCTTTTTTCTATAGCAGATGAAGTACTAAAAATAGTAGCTACACGACTACCATAGAGATCGTCTATCTCAGATAATGCATTTAAATTATTATCAAAAATATTTACATAAGCACCCATGCCGACTGCGATTTTCAAGGCAGCACGCCCGACTATACCAGCACCTAAAATAGTAACCACTGCCTGTGGTACTCCAGCAGCGCCGCCCAGTAATATACCTCTACCTGGATGCTGATGATTCACACCTCTTTCTAAGAATCTAGCTCCTATCTGCACAGACATACGTCCAGCAATTTCTGACATCGGCTTTAATAAAGGTAATCTACCAGTTCTATCTTCGATAGTCTCATAAGCGATACAGTGTGCACCCGTATTCTTTAAAGCTTCAGTTAAAGTCTTACTAGAAGCCAAATGTAGATAGGTAAATAAAATGTGTCTTTCTTTAATTAGCTTATATTCTTGTTCTAGAGGCTGTTTTACTTTTACTATAATATCTGCCGTACTAAATACTTCCTCTGCGTTAGCTAAAATTTTCGCCCCTGCTTTTAAATAAGCCTCATCATGAAAACTGCTACCTATGCCAGCTCCAGACTCAATAAAGACCGAATGCCCTGCTTCAGTAAGAGTGCGCGTCCAGTCTGGAGTGATCGCTACTCTATTTTCGTGAGCCAGTATTTCTTTAGGGATACCTATTTTCATCAGGCTTTATTATAACAAGCCTAAACTGTAGCTGGGAACTCTGCTACTAAAATCTTATTAGCGTGAGTCTCATTTGCAGAAATCTCCACATTAGAAATCACTACACATTCGCGAAGCTTCGCTCCAGCTGCAATTTTTACATTATCCCAGATCACACAATCTCTAATTTCTGCTCCAGCTGCAATCTCGGTATTTTCACCAATCTCATTATCAGCAATCAATCTAGCAGCAGGGTCTATCTTAGTAGTCCTTATCAGAGGCTTAAAACTATCAAAGTGAACTTTTTTAGCAGCTATATCTTTCATAGTCTGTATGTATTGCTTAGGAGTACCGATATCGGCCCAGTAAGTATTAGAATCCACAGCGATAGCCTGCATATAGACACCTGAGTCTAACAATTTAGGGAAAAGATCTGATGCTACATCATAGACAGGAGCCTCTTCTAAACTAGGAATCATATCTAAAATTTCTGGTTCAAAAAAATATATCCCAGTATTAGCCCATTTAGAAAGGGCTTCATGAGCTTTAGGCTTTTCCTGAAAATTTATAACTCTATCTTTATCATCTGTAACTACGACACCGAAATGAGTAGTATCTTCTACTTCCATCTTAGCGATGGTAACTTTACAATCCCTCTCTCTAACAGCCTTCTCATGGGCTTTAAGGAGTTTACCTAGGTCAGCATTAGTTAGAGCATCACCCATAATAATACAGACAGTAGAACCTCTTAAATGCTCTCTGCATGCACGAATCCCCCCTGCCACTCCAGACAGACTTTCTTCATGAACGAATTTAATATCTATACCTTCGCGTTCTTTAATATCAGAGAAGTATTCATGTAATTTAGGTGCAAGATGATAAGTGTTAGAAACTATCTCCGTAATACCATGCTTCTTAAGAAGAAGTAAAATATGTTCCATCACTGGTCTCCCTGCTATATTCACCAGTGGTTTAGGTAAGACAGTAGTAAGAGGCTCTAATCTAGAACCTATTCCCGCCGCAAGCACCATCGCTTTTAGTTTTTTCTCTTCCATTTGCTAGCCATTGTAGCAAAATTCATATTGCTAGAGCCAATATTGAGTCTTTAAAGTTACAATTAATTCTTATGAATTTAATGAGGCAAGAAAAAAGAGAATTAATTGTAGTCATAGCATTGATTACTTTGTGCTTATTATCTTCCATACTGGGCATGGTAATTCTCAAAGACGGTCAGGGACAGATTGGTGCTAGTGGCGAAGTTAAAAAAGAACTATTATCTCAAATTGGAAATTACCAAGACTATATTCCAGTTATTGGTTTAGAAGGAGTTATTTATGATGGCTTTACAAAAAGTAGCCCTTTTAGCTCTGATACAGATTCGATTAGCTGTAAGCTTGAGCTAAAAAAAGCCCTAGAAGATAAAAAAGCGAAGGCCGTACTACTCAGAATGAATAGTCCAGGTGGCACTGTCGCTGCGAGCCAAGAAATTTATGAATTAGTTCAAAAACTCAGAGAGGCTAATAAGCCAGTGTTAGTTTCTATGGGCGATATATGTGGCAGTGGCTGTTACTACATTGCTAGTGCAGCCGATGCAATAGTAGCTAACCCTGGAACTTTAACAGGTAGCATAGGAGTAATCAGTCAGGGAGTAAATTTAAAAGGACTCTTCGACAGATTAGGTATTAAAGATCAAACTTTTAAAGCTGGTAAATTTAAAGACATCGGCTCTAGCCAAAGAGAATTAATGCCAGAAGAGATAGAGATTTTAAATAAATTACTAGAAAACAGCTACGATCAATTTCTACACGATATTAATGCTGGTAGAGGTATAGAATTAGAGAAATTAGAAAATATCGCAAGAGGAATCATCTATACTGGTTCTCAAGCCAAGGAGATAGGTCTAGTGGATCACTTAGGTACACTAGAAGACTCTAAGTTAATTCTCAAAGATATTCTTAAAAGCAAATATAAATTTAAAGCAGCTGACTCGCTCTCTTTTAGAGAGACTTGGGATAGCGGACAATTATCATCTTTAGAGGGCTTATTCGGCATGAAAAACTCTGCTAAAGATACTATTAAAAGCATTTTTAATAGTGAGCTAAATAGCTCATCAGTATTTCAACCCTTATGGTTAATGGAAAGATGAAAATAAAAGAACTATATATACCAGTATTTCCTCTTGATGAAAGTATTTCAGGGCGTGATCTTTACATAGTAGATCATATAAATCTTACGGGCTCTAGTCCTAGAAATATTGGGTTCATTCCAGTCACAGAGCTTTATTGCAGCAAGAACTCTAGCATAAAGCAATCCAGTAAAGCCACCCCAATTAAAGTTGCAGCCCTAGCGCATGGAGAGCATCCTAACTCAGAAGAAAAAGAAATATTGCTAAAACATGGAGTTCAAGCATATAGCTATGATCTAATTCCGCTTGCCTTAAATTACTGTGCCGAGGGTTATACTTTAGCCGCCTACGCTTATATACCTAAAACACCTAAAAACTACTCACTCACTGGATTTCACACGGGGATTAAAGCTTTAAGTAAAGCCAATAACTTCGATTTAGGAATCATATATTCGACAGAGCCTTGTTTATGGGCTGGAGTATTTACTAAAAATGCGATGAAAGCTGCTTGTGTAGAGACTAACATGCAACTTTTAAACAAGAAAGTTTATGGAATAATTGCTAATTCTGGTAATGCAAACTGCTGTAATGGTGATTTAGGCTTAGATAGCGACCACGAATTGAAAGCTTTATTAAAAAACTTCTTAAGAGATAAGTACAAGCTCTCAGAGACTGAAGCTAATGAACAAGCTCTTGAAGTACTAACTGCAAGTACAGGAGTTATAGGAAGGACTTTAGATCTTTCTTTACCTAAAAAACAGTTTCAGATTGCCATGGATGCATATCTAAGCAAAGCAGCTTCTGGACCCCTAGATGATATTTATAATTTTGCGAAAGCAATTATGACTACAGACTTAGTCCCTAAAATAGCCCAAGATAAAAATCAACATTTTCTTGGCATTAGTAAAGGTTCTGGCATGATAGCCCCAAATATGGCTACTATGTTAGCTTTTATTATTAGTGATGTAAAAATTGATGGCTTAGATGAAAAAGAGACTCAGCTATTCATGCAAAAGACACTCAATGAGATTACTAATGAGACCTTCAATAATATTAGTGTAGACGGTGACACTAGTACTAATGACATGGTCTTGCTCTTAAATAATCTTTCAGGAGAAAGCATTAGTGCAAGTGAATTTAAAAGCTCATTAAGAGAAGTTTGCGAAAACCTCTCCTACCAGATTATCGCTGATGGTGAGGGTTTGACCAAAATAATTGACTTAGAATTAATTGATCTACCTTTAAGTAAAACTAATCTACAAAAAATTGGCAAGAATATTATTAACTCCATGCTAGTAAAGACCGCGATCTTCGGCTCTGATCCTAACTGGGGTAGAATAGTCGCTGCTTTCGCTCGAGAAGAAGATTTACTAGTAAAAGAGAAGACTCCAGAAAAACGCTTAGGAATGGAGGAGATAGAAGTCTATCTCTTAGATCAATGTGTCTTTAAGAATGCGACCGCACAGCTTTTTGGAGAAGACTTAGATTCTCTATCTAAGCTTATGAAGTCATCTAGCCATATAAACATTAGGGTACAGCTAGCTGATACACAGAAAACTACTGAGCATCTTTACTCAGCACGTTTTCTCGGAAATGATTAGAGCTATGACTACGTGAAAATCAATGCTGAATACACTTCTTAACTATAATCACTACATAACCATGCAATAAAAGTACCACAGAGGTTTTTATTCTCTTGAAAGTCTTTCTGGGTCTGGTAAGCATCGCTAGCTTCAATTAAAGCGACATAGGGTCTAACATCATAAACGAAGCGAATATTTTCGTAATTAGAATTATACTGATGCTGCTTTAAGTAATAATTACAAGACTGCACATTTCTATTATCAGAAGTAGAAAGACCATAAGCTCTGCACATCATTGGTCTGATACTATGCACAGAACAGCCACCAGCTTCACTTAAAAATGGACAGCTATATTTAAAGTCATTAGGATTAGCATCTTCCTTAGTCGGTCTGTGTTTATTAGTAAGTTTTAGCTCATAGCCATACTTTTCTACGTGCCTAGCCTGAATCTCTCTCGCTTTCGCTTTATAGATCTCTAAATCACGTCCTTCTTCTTTTAGCTTTTCGACTAAATATTTATACTCAGAATAATAAAGAACAGGATAGTCATTATGACAGCATTCTGAACAGCTGTAATAAAAACAAGTATCTTCATTTACCCCAGTTAAATTGCAGACCTCACTCTGTATGTCTTTTATTTCCTGATACAAAGTGCCTAAATTCGCCACAACCTCAGCTGGCGGAAAAGAGTGTTTATTCGGCATCTTTTTCAATTTAACTTTTTTAGTTAAATCTGGCAGATAGTATTCCCTATACTCTAAAAGAGCTTCATCAGCTTTTTCTAGGTTTCCTATTCTCCTATAATATAGAGCTAAAAGGCGTAGCCTTTCTGGCTTTAAACT
>DAISHM010000069.1:0-6588 GCA_036822535.1 Candidatus Caenarcanales bacterium | reverse complement strand
TTACCTTTTTTCGGGATTACTAAGGCTAAAATTTTAGGTCCTAATCCTCGTATATTCTCTCGTAATATGTTGATCAGTATTGGTGATATAGAGACTTATGGTTTTAATCTAGAAAAAAATATTACGGATATAAAAATTAATAATCAGAAAGCGGATTTGATTAATAAAAAAATCATTATCGCTAATTTAGCTTTTACTGAGATCCCTGATAATAATAAGCTACCTATAAATCTGTCTATGACAGTCGCTGGTAAAGAGGTGAAGAAAAATTTAGGTAATATTGAGCTGATTGAGTCTGTGGATTTAAGGTAAACTAATCCCCAGGCTTAAGCGACTTCTCTAAAGAATCTAACTTTTTTATTTGTAAATAGTAACAATGGTATTGAAGCCAGAAAACCCCGATGAGTACAGGTATTACCAAAAAGACTACACCGTAAATAAAATCCCAGTCAAGATTTTCTAGCTTCATCAGTAACTCCTTTCTGTAATATAGACAAGTCTTGTAAGATAAATTTTAATCCTAAAATAAATAATAATCCAGCTATAGCATAGCGATCTAATTTTGTTAAATCAATTTTAAAATGACTATTAGTTATAAAATTAAACATTAAACTCCCTACTGGAGTGAGAAAGGCAAAGCCAAAATATTTTAAAACATCTGCACAGTATTTATACGGCTCGATTAAATTTACCATTCAAATTAGCTTCGCAAAAAATAGAAAAATTTTTTAGGGGTCATTTTTCCTCAGAGTTAAAAACTAGAAAATTTTCCAGACTATAATTAGGAGTGGCTCAGTACAATAACTGTTATAGCCATTGCCCTAATCAAGCAATCTGCCATAATATAAATTCGGTAAATAATTAAAGCCTAGAGTTTAGTTATTAAACCACGAAAGAAAACTATGTTTGAAAACATTTCAGAAAGACTAAAAGAGCGTGCTCAAAAAATAAAAATGATCGGTTTTGACGTCGATGGGGTGCTTACCGACGGCTCTTTATACATATCTAAAGATGGTGAGTCAGTAAAACGTTTCTTTGCTTTAGATGGTCATGGTATAAAACTCGCTCAGAATTTCGGTTTGACTGTGGTTATAGTTTCTGCACGTAAAAGCGAACAGACTATTAATCGCTGTACTGATCTAGGGGTTAAAGAAATTCATACTGGTGTAGAGAATAAACTCAGCTGTGTAGAAGCTTTGCTAAATAAATATAGTTTAACTTATGATGAGTTTGCTTTTATTGGCGATGACAGTATAGATGTGCCAGTCTTAGAGAAAGTCGGTTTAGCTGCTTGCCCAGCGGATTCACATTACTCGATATTTAAGCATATTCACTATATTACTGAGCGCAAAGGCGGTCTAGGTGCGGCTCGTGAGTTTATTGATTTGATTTTAGCGATGCAGGGGAAAATACCTGTTTCTTAAAATGCTAAAATCATAAACCTATGCAAATTACAGGTAGAGTATTAAAAGTTTTAAAAGCTAATATAGACACCGATCAAATCATCCCCGCTAGACACCTTACTGGGATTAGTAAAACTGGTTTAGGAAAATTTTTATTTGAAGATCTACCAGATAATCCATTAGATGCCATAGAGCACGAGGGTGCTAAAGTGATATTGACTTTAGAGAACTTTGGCTGTGGTTCTTCACGTGAGCACGCAGTTTGGTCTATTCTAGATAGAGGCTTTCAGGCTGTAATCGCCGTGAGCTTTGCGAGGATCTTCGAAGAGAACTGTTATAACAATGGCGTAGTGCCGATTAAGTTAAGTGAAGCTGAAATCACAGAGATAGCAGCTAAGCTAAAAGATGATACTGAGCTTAAGATAGATGTCACTAATCAAATTTTAAATTTAGCTGATAAAGCTTATAAGTTTGACTTAGATGAACTAAAAAAAGAATTTATTCTTAAAGGCGGTTTTATGAAATTTTTAGAAGCGAAAGTTCCTAAAATCCAAGCTTGGGAAGCTGCTAGCAGCGCTAGCTGAGGATTTTTATTAATGCTCTAGCTTTTCCTGGCTGGCATGGAGTATTCGGTACTGTGTTTGGATTTGGGTTTTCACTTGGTGTCTCCGTAGGGTTTACTCCAGGTGAGCGTCTAGGAGTAGTTCTCGTGGGTATTGTGATAGGAGTCTGAGGAATAGTAGTAGGGCTAGGCATAAGTATTTCTCTAAATTATGCTTTTATAATACCACTTATCCATATCATCTAAGCTTTTGAGGATTTGGCTGCTTCTAGTACTTCTGCATAGTGATTTTTAGCAAAGTTTGGTTTTGCAAACATTATATGCCTTGGCATGAAATGAACTCCCTTAAAGATATCTACAGTGGTATCGGGGTTAATATTATTCATAAAGTTTTCTAAGAAAAGATTTACTGTATCTGGGTTATTAGGATCTGCATCTAGCTTATGTTCTATGATTTCACCTGTTTTATCAAGCTCGCGCAGTGTCATATCATAGGTATCTAAATGTGGGTATCTCGCTGCTAAATTCGATAGATGTGTAAAATCATTCTGCTTAACTAAAAGCGGATAGTCTGCCTTATCTTTTCTTCTAGCTGATAAAGCTGCATTAATTTTATAGGCTTTATTTAGCATATAGTGCGCATTAGGCTCAGAATCATCTCTATATAAGGATTTTATTCCAAGCTTTTCAGCTTCGATAAAAGATCTGCCATTCATAAAAGAATTTAAAGAAAGCTCAAAAATCTTATGTATACCCTGTAAGCTGCTCGCTACGTGATCTATATTATTTTCAGCTTCTTGTAGTGGATACATAAGGTGCATATATGGCTTCATATCTCGCTCATAACCTTTACCGCGATAATGTGTCTTATGGTAGTGAGCTTTTATTCTATCTTTACTCTCATGTGGAGCTTGCTTATCTAAATCATTCTCCCAATCGTGATAAGTCTTCCAGCCCTTAGGGAAGGCGTTCGCTAAGCTACCTACATTACTGCTACTCGTAAGATCTAAGATAGGTAATTCCATTTCTGCTGCGATTTCAGCTAGATACTTTAAATCCATTTTCGCATCAGTGAAATCTAAATATTTTTTATCGTTTGAACTAAATTCTCGCTGCCTGGAATCTGGGTGTAGAGAGCGTTCTAGTGCTAGATCTAAGACTTTGGTCGGTACTAAATAGGACTTCTGATGCTTTTCATGTTTACCGAAATGATCGTTAAAAGTTATAAGTGAGAAATGTTCAGGGATTATATTCCAGCGACTGGTTTTATGAAGTTTATGATCTGGAGTGAAATTTAAGACTTCACCATTCTTCTGGGTAAAGTTTTTATCACTAAAAATATAATTAGAATACTTATCTGGTGTATCGTACTCTGTCTCAGAGCATCTGATACTGTATTGAAGCTTATCTGGTGGAGTTATAGCTACAAAACCACGGGTTAAAATAAATCTTGATTTTTCTGCATCTTGACTGATTCCAGAAAGATTATATTTGTTTTTTAGATAGCTAGGATTTTTAGGATCTTCTGATATTAAGCGTTCTATAGAGTTAACCCACTGTTTATAAATATGCTTGGCTTCGATGTCATTATCTGAAACATCTTCAAAACCTAATATCTGAGGTAATTTAAGCCCATCAATGATTAAGCCAGTACCTGGATAATTTTGAGGCTTTTCACTAGAAATAATCTGATAAGGTTTTAGAGAAAGCTGCTCTGCGAATTCTTCTAAAGTACTTCTATGACCCGATGCATTTATATCTCCAGAAATAGCTTTTAGCTGTCCTTCTAGATCTTGAGGAATATTTCTTGCCATCCAGGCTAAAGACCAAAAAGATTCACTAGCATTAATTCCTTCTCTAGCGACTCTATGAGCGGCTTGCATAGAGTTATCATATTTAGCATTATCACCACGTAAGTAAGGTGGGGAATCTGAGTAGATGGATTGGCTTAACTGATTGGCTTCCCGGTGACTCTTAACTTTAAATAAGTTTAGATTTAAATCTATATTATTATTGTTTCGTTCTTTCATGATTGTGATAAAGCTAGCTTTATCATCTCTATGTATTAAAGTCTGTTCGATAAAACTACTGACAGCAGTTTTATCAATATCTGTATTAATATCAAAATTTTCTACTATTTTATCTAGCCAGCCTTTAATATCCTGCTGCGATATTTTTACAGGTCCGCTCACTAGATCAGTAGCTCCCGACTCGTCCTTAGAGATAGTGTCTAAGTTTAATACTCTAAATAGCTGTCTATTTGAGCTATTTAACTTTTCTGCACCAAATATATCATTTAGTTTTTTAATGAGAGCTAATGAGATTTTTTCGTCTTCTGTGAGTAAATTATCATCTTTTGGATTTAAAACCTTCTCGATGACAGGCTTTAAATCATTCTTATTATTAGTAGGTTTAAGCAAATTTTTTAAAGTATCTGTATATTCTTGAAACTCTTTATAAGAAAGAGACTTAGCCGTGATAGCTAGTTCATAAAGCTTTTTCTGTGATTGTGCTAATTCCATGCTATTAGCGTTTCTTAATAAGTTACCTAAATCATCATTCTTTATAGATTCAATAAAAGACTCTGCTGAAGCGTGCTTTAAGGTCTGAGTAAATAAGTGAACTATTGGTGCTGCTTCTACTGTACTTAAATCACTGTGCCTATTTTTAAGTTCAGGATGTAATTCTGTTAAAACCGTTGCAGAATCTGCATCTCTCGTTTTTTGACTTTCTAAGATCTCTAAATGAACATTAGTCTTTAGGAGGTTTTCAAATAGTTTAATCTGTGATTCTGTATCTAGCTTAGGGATTTCATCTTTAAATTTTTGAATATATTCATCAGATATATCTTTGAAGCTACTAGAATTAGCGATTTTCATTAAATTTTTGAACTCATATCGATTATTTATTTTTTCTAGACTTTCTGGCTTTAGTAGTTTTAAAAAATCTAAGAACTCATCAATAGATTTAGGTTTTTGACTGAATTCGGTTACGTCATTTAATCTACGTTTAAATAGATATTCTCCTGATTTTTCTTGGTTAATTACTCCCACTTTATCTAAAAGCAGCTTATGGTAATCGAACCAAGGCTTCGCTGATTCTCTATTCATAATGAAATTTAGTAAATTCTCTAGACTTTTAGTCTGACTCTGCCTTGAAGAAAGATTTTTAGCTAATGGGTGATTATCTGTTTCTATAAGCTGCTTAGTCTTAAGAGTCGCAGAGTAGAGATTATTATGTAACTTCTTTAAATTTTTATCATTAGTCGCAGCAAAGCCTTTAAATGAAACCTGCGGCTTCCTTTTATTAGGCTTCTTTTCAAAAGAATGAATACCCAAACTAAGAAGCTGATCTAAGTGCTTAAAAAAACTACTGTGTGCAGACTTCAAGTGAGAGGATTTTGAATTCAAGTAATTGTGAATATGATGCTGTTTTAAAGATTGTTGTAGAGAGTATAAGGCCTCAGCGTGAGGTAGTTCAGCAGGGCTTCGCACCACGGGGCTTATCCGTCCTTAATTATCTTTAGCTTTTTTAGCTTTCTCTATTTTTAAAACTTGGATATCAAAATTAAGATCTTTACCAGCTAGTAAATGATTAGCATCTACATAAGCGGTTTCAGATTCTATTTCTACTAATCTAACTGGGATAGTACGATTTAAAGACTTGAGTTCTAACCTTTTCCCTGGCTGAGAATCTGCTGGTAGCTGAGATGTATTTAATTTAATAATTTTATTTCCATCTACTTCACCATAAGCTTTAATGGCTGGGATAGACACAGAAGTTTTGGCTTTCTTGGTTAAACCGATAACTGCATTATCAAAATCCTCTAATACAGAACCAGCACCTACTACGAAACTTAGTACTTTATCTTTTTGATACATGTTAGAGTCAAATATTCTTCCATCTTTTAAGTAGCCAGAGTATTTAACCTCCACTTTATCTCCCTCTTGTACCACAGTCTTAGCTTCCAAAGCGAGATTAGAGCCTAAAGATAACGCCGCAAGTAATGATAATTTAGTTAAATTCTTTAAAACCATAAGTAAAATATTATCACGCAAGTAAAGAAATTATTTCTTCTACTGCAATTTTAAAAATTTCTAATCCCTTCTCCTTGCTAGACAGGCTGTAATCAGCTCGCATAACCCCATCTGGGTATAAATCTTTAAAATTAGCTGGCATAACCCAGTTTATATTCTCATTACTAACTTCCTTCTGCGGGCATTGATAAGATTCGGGCATTTTCATAGAATTCGGTACTAGAGCCATACTTAAAGAAATTTCAGTCGGCGTAGCATGATACCCTTCTTTAGCACCGAAATACGGCTTAATAATTTTCTCCTCTAAGCCTGGCATAACCCACCAATTAATGAATTTAAAATTTAGGCTACTAAACTCATCGTATTTTTCCTGTAAGGCATTTAAAAACGGACCTTTATTACCACCATGACCATTAATGATGATAATTTCTTTGAAACCATGTATTTTAAGGCTTTGTATTAAATCGATAATGAGATTTATATAAGTAGTAGGTCTGAGAGCCATAGTGCCAGTAAAGCCTAAATGATGCACTGCCATACCATAGTTCAGAGCAGGTGCGCAGATTATACCTGTAATTTTAGAAAC
>DAISHM010000068.1:0-6636 GCA_036822535.1 Candidatus Caenarcanales bacterium | reverse complement strand
CACACTCTAGTCCCTTACTTAGTTCTGCCTTATCATCACAAATTATTAATTCAATAGTTTTAGAATGCTTCTTAAATTGAGAATTATTATTCTGCATAACAGCAAGTTTAGTACCGTTTACTATAGCTCTGCCGAGCTCTGCATAAGGCCCAGAGAGAGGAGCCGAAACTCCTATTAATAAAGGGGAGTTTTTGAATTTTAATTCCTCAATCTCATTTTTAGATAATGGACTGAGACCTGCGGATTTGATTAACTCTTCATTTTCTTCTAACCAAAGAAAATCTAATAGCTCTCGCAGTGCTTCTCTCTTAGCTGTCTCGAGTGCAAGCTTTTCACCTTCGTATATAAATATTGGTTTATATACAGGGAAATTACCTGAGCTGATATTAATCTGTGTAGGGGCTATATGATTAACTGAAACTGTGTTAATACGATCATTTAAGGCAGAGAAACTGATATATGAAATACTATGTTCAAATTGCTCTACTAGATTGATAGCTTCATCATCATTAGTTACCTCGAAATGATTTTTAGATTGTTTTTTTTCCAAAGCCGTATTGAAATTGCTTTCTAGGAACATTCTATCTAAGGCATTTTCTTTTTTATTGATTAGAATTATAGGATGCTCTCCTAGTCCTAATTCTTGCCAGTTATCTATTTGTTTAGAGAAGATTTTAGCTAAATTATCTAAGCTTATATCCTTGAGCTGATTTCTTGGATTGACAATTACTATTATTCCGTTTTTAGCTATAGTATATTTATTAAAACTGCTATCTAAATCTTTGTCGAGTATAGTTCCTATATAAGCATCTATGCGATTAGATTCTAATAATTTTTCTATCTGAGTATACTCTATTTCGATAAAAGAAGTGTTTCTAAATCTTTTATCTCTTTTATTTATCCTTTCCAATTCTTTTACTAGGCGGCTTTCCTCTTTAGAGTATGCTATTACTAGCTTAGATTTGTTTTTATCTATATTAAAACGGCTACAAGCATTTAGTAAACTAAAGCTGAAAAGAATTAATAGAAGAGTGAAACTTTTTCTATGAAAGACTTTCATCGCTTTCTTAGTATAGCTCACCTAATTCATCTAATTCATCAGGGTCTAATCCGACTTCTTCTAATTCTTTCTGTAATTGAGCTTCTTCATCTAGCTCTAATCTAGGTTCTGGGATTGGATTAGGGGCGGCTCTCATTTGAGGAGCTGGTCTGGGTGCTGCTTGTGCTGCTGGAGCCGGATTACCTAGATGTGCAGCCATTTTAGGGGCTGCTTGATTAAATGAATCACCGAGAGAACTATTACTACTAGCCACTTTCTCAGACTTAATGCGTGTATTTTAATTTTTAAACCGAATTGATTTCCGAGTACTATAAGTTCACCTTTAGCTACTATCTTATTTCCAGCAGCGATTAAAATTAATTCACTATCTAAAAGTAAGCCTAATGGAATAACGCCTCCATCTTTGAGCTCCATAATTTTCTTTAAAGGTAAATTTACAGATTTAAATTGAGCTGTAAGTTCAATATTTAAATCTGTAAGTAAGTCTGTATCGTCGAGTTGGTTATTATCTGTCATGCTGGGCACTTCTATATCATCATAATATAAATCTACCCACTGATTATCATCACGTGAAGGTAAATCAATATTTATATATAGGTTTTCAAAGTCATTTCTTTCCCACCACATCTGATTGATGGAGCTTTTTTCTAGAAGTATAATGTCTTCCTCCTCTAAACTCTTTAGCTCTGAGAGCCTGAGTTTAGTCTTTCCGACTACTATATCCATAGGAACACGAAAATCTAATTCATGAATCATGTGCTGGAGATCGACTTGATATTCACTATTTTCTATAAATTCTTTAGGTCTTAGTCCAGGTGGTACACTTATCGCGAAATCTGCGGGTTCTCCATTTTCAAACTCTACGACCCAGACAAGAAAATCATTCATACCTGACGAATTCTGATCGCTAATGCGCCATTGATTTTTCCACTGCTTCTCTAGTGCAATAAAAAAGGTCTCAAAGATTTTTAATTCTAGTTCAGTTAATTTACTTAAATCAAAATCATCTTTTCTAAACCCCAATGAAAATCTCAGTAAGCTAAATACTAGTTTTTTACTCAGGCGAAACTGTCCTGGTGAAGCTGTGTAGCTATCCCATTCAGAGACTAAGCCTTTCCATTCTTCATCATTAACATTTTTACTAATTGCAATTAATCTAGATTTGGTCTTAATACCCCAAAAAGAACTGAGTAGTTTATCTATTCCATATTTAGGATGAAACCATACCGAAGATTCTTCAGCACTAATAAATCTAGATTGACTAAAGTCAATCCCGAAGCTCTCTGTAATAGATTTGGCTTTTTGTGCCAGCTGCATAGACTCTTTAGAGATGAAAATCGCTCCTTGTATAGACTTTCCCATAATAAAAGTTTAATATCATAAGGTTAATGGGAAATATATATTTTAATGATTCTTCATTATTATGAACGAGGAGAAAGAAAGAATCCCACCGTACTCTTTATACACGGGAGTGCTAGTGATGCTAGTGTTTGGTTAAATGAATTAAATTTTATCGCCTCAAGAGGCTTTCACTGTCTAGCTTTTGATTTAAGGGGACATGGCGATACTCAAAACTTAGTTCAGCCTTCAGAAAAAGTCCGCCTAGATATAGATACGCATGTGCACGACACTATAGAGACTTTAGAACATTTGAAAATAGAGGGGCCTATATCAATAGTCACGCATAGCTTTGGTGGCTTAGTCGCTATTTATCTCGCTGAGCGGTATCCACACTTAGTAAATAAATTAGTTCTAGTTT
Organism: Candidatus Caenarcanales bacterium; assembly: GCA_036822535.1. Classification (GTDB taxonomy): domain Bacteria; phylum Cyanobacteriota; class Vampirovibrionia; order LMEP-6097; family LMEP-6097; genus LMEP-6097. Next base: position 3,817 of record DAISHM010000068.1, on the reverse strand, counting down.
GCCTGCCTGCGCGTTTAATTTTACCGATAAAATTCTTTTTAGGTGCGTTAGTCGGTAAGCCACTTTACTTTATTCAGGCACACTTAGATTTTTTCAAAAAAACGCCTTTAAGACCTCGTTATAAATCCTCGATTACTACTGATGCGCAGGTATTAAGAGAGATTTTCAAACATGTCAAACGCTGGAATTCATTTAAAAAAGTACCACGCTTAAAGCAAAAAATTTATTTTGCAGCAGGGCGTTTCGATTTCGTCTCCCCAGCTCATTTAATTTATGCTTTGCATGAAAAAACTAAAGATTCTATTTTCGAACTCTTCAAATGGTCATCCCATGCATTAATGGAAGATGAACCCGTGAAATTTCAAGAATGGCTTTATTTCTGCCTTTCCCAAAAAACTGCTAATATAGTCTGAGATATAGTGCATAGATCAGATCGAGGATTTACTCTTAGTTACGCTCTTTTTTTAGCAATCTTTTTTGCTGCTTTATTTTCTGTTCTATATTATTTCGGAAAAAAGAATTTAGACTTTAGTGTTAAAGCTAAATATACTCTGCAAGCTAAATATTTAGCAGAATCCGCTAATCAAAGAGCTTTAGCTATGCTTAATACTCGAACTTTACCAGACTCTGATGTCCTTGATGAGGGTCTAGATGACGATGATGAGGATTTTGATAATCCACTCGCGGCGAATCAAAATGAGGAAGAAGATTTAGGAGATGAAGAGGACGATGAGGATCAAGAAGACTCTTTATTACAGATACAGCCACGTTATTTAAATTATTTTGATGATGATATATTTTACGTAAATATTCAATCTGGAGATATAGTTGATCAAGAAAAATATAATCAATTAGTCGCTCAAGATAGGCAGGAACGTGCAGCGAGACCAGCTCTAGAGCCGGGGATGGCAGCTCCACCTTCAGTAGAAGAATTATACTTAGCTTTACCTGAAGTAAACATACAGTATCTAGGGATTATAAAAATGCCTAAGTATTCTCATTTCAAACCTGGTTTAAAAATTAAAATAGCAGATCGAGTAAAAGTAGATTTAAAACAAGCAAATATACTTAAAGAATATTTTGGTATCCCAGACTTCGGTGGAAAAGCCAAATCTAGACCTATTCTTCGTAGTATAAATCCTAATTATGCCTACGCTGGTGAGATAGTAGATTTACAGATAGATGGAGAGAATTTAGATATTAGTTCTGCGAAGTTTACTAATGCTGATATAGAAATAGAGGGTAAAAGTGCTGCTGCTTATTATTTAAAGCTTATAGTAAGTGAGAAAGCTAAGCCAGGTACTTATAATTTAAATATTTCGGGAAAGAAAACTAATTTTTATGTACTACCTGAACTCAGTAGTCAGCATGATGCGCCGCAGATTTATAATATTTATACATTAAGCGAAGAAGGTAGTTTAACCCAATTAGTAGAAGTCTTTGATAATGATAGACTCGCTACTGTAAAGATTCAGGGTAAGAATTTAAGTCATGATGGGGAAGCACCAATTATTAGTTCTGAAGCGAGTGGCTTGCAGTTTGAGATTCAGAGCTTTACTAATACTGAAATAGTTTTTTCTTTAAATGCTCGTGCTTTACCTTTAAATAGTCCTTTTACACTAAGTGTCTTTAATAAAGGTGGTCAAAGCAATTCATGGGCGATTAATGTGAAATCTAGACCAGAAGGAGATGCTGATTTAGAGCCGAATATAGGTTTCTATTCTACGCAGCTTACTTTATTACAGGCTAATTCATTATCTAATTTACCTTGGTCTTTTGATCCAGAGTTTGAGGAGAAAAGCAGTGCTAGACCAGATTCAGCTAATCAAAAAGCAAATCAAACTAATAATCAAGCTACTGGTAAAAGAACTTTTAATCTAATTAATTCTGATTTAGAAACCGTATGGTTACTAGAATCTATCGCCACAGTAAATGGAATTACTTATAAAGAGTCTGCTATAGTAAGGCGTACAGTTCCTAAAATTTCAGCAGCTTTGACTGCTAACACTGAAGTAGATTTTAGTTCCAAAGATTTTAAAATCAGGGGATTTGAGTCAGCGTCTGCCATTCTACAGGAATCAATAGTCGCTGGAGATTCTGTGCTGGAGTTTGATGATGAATTTAAACTGATTAATAAAGATGAAGAGGAGAAGAATAAAAATAAACTAGATGGCTCTGCTGTAGTAGAAAAATTTGATGTGATAAATGCTAATTCTTTTTCTTCATCTGCTAATCGCCTTTTGCAAAATTTTCAGAAAGCATCTTTTGTGGCTGTGGTAAATCCTAACTCTTTTAGCACTCTGACTGACTTTGCCTATATTAAAGAAGTGAGTTCTGATTATATACTTCTAGATCCACCTGGTTTTAAAGAATCTCATTTTATTCGTGAGCGTCTTGTGCAGTTTTTACCTGCGGTAATTAGTACTGAGAGTATAGATCTGCTTGATGCTGAATTACATCTTCAGCCTAATTATGCTTGGCTTAGTTTAGAGAATATAAATGGTTTTCAGAAACTAACTAATGTATTATTCACGGAGATACCTTTACTAAATTACTTCAAACGTAATCCTAAAGATCAGAGTCCAGGAGGCTATATCGCTAAAATGACTCCATTTGCTAAAAAGCAATTAGCAGAATACTTTGACCCTAGTGAATTTTTTGGTCTTAATATTATTAATGGTTCTCCTTCATTTACTCCGACTAAGCCACTTGCTGGTCAGGGATTGCTTATTATCGACACGACAGAGGGGGGGACTAATCCTAGTGGCGGTACTGTAAGAATATCTGCGACTAGTAAAAAAGATGCTAGTAAGTTTAGGGGTTTAATTTATATTATTGGTGATTTAGAAATTAGTGGTAGATTTGAACTTAATGGGGCAATGATAGTTAAGTCGCCGAGAGAGCGCTCTAGGATTAGGATAGACTCAGAAGGCTTTATTGAATACAATTTACCTGAAATTCAGAAGACGATCTTTGATATGCCATTTATTATTCAGGCTGGTACCAAAAAGGTTTCTAAAATTAAGGAGCATAAGTTTTGATGGATGCTAGATTACAGAACTGGCGCTTAGCTGAACGGATAGAGACCCGAAATCAAAATGGCGTAACTTTAATTGAGCTTTTAATTGCTTTAGTGATTATAAGTATAGTAATTTATGCCTTAATTAATTTCTTTTCGCTAAATCTCTTTCAGAACTCACGTGAATTAAAACGCGCAAAGCTTTACTATAAAGCTGTCGCTAAAATGGAAGATATAATTTCTAAAGATTATGCTGCCCGTGATTTAGAGAGCTTTTATTCACCTTTAAACAGTACGAAGTTCTTAGAAGAAGCTAACTATCTTTATAAGATTCAGATAGAATCGATAAATCCTGTAACTAATTTAATTACAGATCCTTATCCAATTAAGTCTAGTGAAGATCCTCTCCTGAAAAAGATTACGCTGACTGCTGCTAACTTAGATGATTATGATGAGAAAAGAGAGGCTATGCAGATTACTTTAGTACGCTTTATTTCACCATCTTGATGCTAGTATTAATTAGCTTCTGCTGCTGATTCTTTCTCTAAATTATCTTCATGATAATTCCTACCGAGCACCGTAAACCCTAGAATCTGCTCTGGGGGAATACCTCTCTCTAAGAGTAATTCAGAGATACTATCTATGGTAGCTCCGGTAGTAGTTATATCATCGATGATCAGAATTTTGAAATTATGGTATTTCTGGCGTTCAGTGATATTTTTAGAAATTAATTTTTCTAGCTGTATTTCATTAAGCGTAAAAGCATTTTTCAAATCACTACGCCGCTCTTCTGGATAT
>DAISHM010000067.1:0-6660 GCA_036822535.1 Candidatus Caenarcanales bacterium | reverse complement strand
AGCGATAAGTAGAAGTCTTTTCATTTTCTGAAAAGAGCTTAAAAACCAGCTGATAACCTAAGCTCGCCATGCCGACTTCGTAACTATTAGGAAAACAATTTAATACATTAATCTCGCCACCCTGATTACGTGTGAATAAAAAGATTTCTTTTTTTAAAGCCTCATTAAAATTTATCGCTGTGGCAGAGTGATTATCCATGCATAAAGTATTTTAGAGCAAGTATGTAACTCTGAGCCCCGAAGCCTGATATTTGCCCTTTACAGACAGCTGCTATCAGTGATTTATGTCTGAACTCTTCTCGAGCATGAATATTAGATAAATGTACTTCGATTACGGGAACTTTTATCGCTGCGATAGCGTCTCTAATAGCTATACTGCTGTGCGTGTAAGCTGCTGCGTTAAGAATAATTCCCTTTACTGGAGAACTAATACTGGATTGTATTTTACTTACTAAATCACCTTCATGATTACTCTGGTAAATTTCTAACTCAAAGCCCGCTTCTTTAGCTGTTTCTAGAAGTTTCTGATTAATTTCTTCTAGGCTTAAATGGCCGTAAAGCTCTGGTTCTCTTAAGCCGAGCATATTTAAATTAGGACCATGAATGACGAGAATTTTTTCCATTAATACTAAAATTTACTTTTAGGAGGGAATCAGCTTAAGTACTAGCTTTAGAGCTGATGTTATTTACTAATTCTAAAAGCTCAAGTGGACTGAAGGGCTTAGAAATAAAATGATCTGCTCCTATAGATTTAGCCCATTTCTCCTCAGTGCCCTGCCCTTTTGCTGTGAGGATTATAACTTTTATGTCTTTTAATTCAGCGGTCTGTTTAATCTTTTCGCAGACCTCAAATCCAGATTGTCCTGGCATCATGATATCTAGTATAAGAATATCTGGCTTCTGTGCCTTTATCCTTATCATAACTTCATCGCCATCTATTGCTTCTTCGATGAGATATTTATCTTCTGCTTCTAATACCGCTCTAACTAAAGTTCTTAGCGAATCTTCATCGTCAGCTATTAAAATCTTAGTCTTTTCTGCCATAGTTATATAATGCCCATTTTAGCATTGATATTAAGGTCTATAATTTATGGGGCTTAAAATTAGTACAGGTAATTTACGTGGTAAAACTCTTGTCTCGACTGAGAATGCAAGAGAACTTAGACCTACACAGGCTCTTATCAGAGAAGCCATCATTAATACTTGCCTTTCTTATTTCGATTTTGATTTTACTAAAGTTAACGTTTTAGATGTTTTTGCTGGTACTGGTGCTGTGGGATTTGAGTTCATGAGTAATCAAGCTAACTCTGTTTTATTTATAGAGAGAGATCCTAAATGCCTAAAGCTTATTAAGACTAACATCAAAAATCTCAATTTAATTTCTGTGGCCAAACTCTTTCCTCTTGCGGCCGAAACCGCAATAAAAAAATTATCAGGAAAATTTTTTGAAATTATTTTTCTAGACCCCCCTTACTCACTAGCTCCGAAAAAATTCGAAAAAATAGTCGAAAATATTTTAGAAGCAAAACTTTTATCAGAGCAGGCTCTGCTTGTAATCGAGTCTGGGAGCGGGAACTGGATAGATCCACCAAATGATGGATGTTTAAATGCTTTACATTTAGTGAAGAAAAAAGACTATGGAGATAGCTCAATTTTTTTCTATACAAGCGATACGAAAAAATAATTTTGAGAAATTTCCATCAGAAATGGTTTACACAAAAATAACTTACATGTAAACTATTTTTGAGACTATCTGAAGATAGTCATCGATTGGGTTTAGTAAACAATAGGAGAAAAACGAATGAATAAATCTGAATTAATCGAAAAAGTAGCTGAAGGTACTGGTCTATCAAAAGTAGACGTAGACACTAGTCTTAAAGCTATTCTTGCGGTAATCGTAGAAGAGATCACTAAAGGTCGTAAAGTTACTTTAGTTGGTTTCGGTACTTTTGAAGCGAGAAAGAGAAAAGCTAGAGTAGGTGTTAACCCACAGAAGCCTACTGAAAGAATTAAAATCCCTGCTAAGAAAACACCTGCTTTCTCTGCTGGATCTGAGTTCAAAGCTGCTGTAAAAACTGGTAAAGCGCCTGGCATCAAGAAAACTGCTGCTAAGAAAAAGCCTGCTGCTAAAAAAGCACCTGCTGCTAAAAAAGCTGTAGCTAAAAAAGTAGTAGCTAAGAAAAAAGCTGCTAAGTAATTAATTAGTTTTAATTGCTAAATTAAAAGAGTCTTCTAGTTTTAGGAGACTCTTTTTTGTTTTTGGACTTAAAACTTTTCAAAAACAGTGTCATTCATTATGCGTTTAGCTACATTAGCAGCGAATATCGGTATGTCTCTGAGTGTCGCTCAGGCAGGACAGATAGTAGCCTGTACTGCTTATGATGTCGAGAAAGCAGATCAAGCTAGTAAACAGACTATTGCTAAAAAGGCACATGATACCTTCGAGAGCCAGTTCGTACCTGCTGCTATGCAGAAGTTAGCTCAAGTAATTGGTGAAGGTCTTCTCGGAGCTAAAATAGGTTCTGCAAACGCTGCCTATAGTTCATCTCTAGTTTATATGCTTTTTCATAAAGCAATGTTAGCTGGCACTAATTATGAGTTTTCTCACGAAGCTAATTCCTATGTACCAGAGTCCCTACCTCGTTTTTATCAGAAAAATATTTCCCCAGCTGTAAATTTCATTAAAGAAAAAGTATATGGTATTTATGAACACGAAATAAAATGGCAACGTTGGCTCAGTACCAGTGCTTTAACTGTAGCTGCTTTATTTTTAGATAAAGAGGTCGGTTATCCAGGTACTAAAGATATTAGAAAGGCTGAAGGCTTATCTAATAAGGTTTTAGAGGCAGTAAAAAGTAAGCTAGCTTATATGGCTTCATATTTTCTCTATCAGGGTATTATCGCTTGGTCTTACTCTGAGAAATTAAATACTAATGATCCTTTAGAGCATTTAAAAGTTTTGGGTGAAAAAATAAATTTAGCGTTTAAGAGAAAATATCTCAGTACTCTAGCAGTCGCTGCGGCAGATTCTTTGACGGACATAGTTAATAGCTCTAAAGCTAATAAACTCATACCATCTCCATTAATAGCAGGTTCTCTGAGAATATTATTGATGAATGCAGCGATAAAAGCTCAGGCTATTAGACAGGTTCCTGATTCCAGTCCAGAGCGCCTTTCTTCCATGCATAAAGTAAACCTATCAGAAGAATGCTTACGAACATAAAAGCTTCGAAAATCATAAAACCTCTGCTTCCCGCTTCCATAAAGGTAAATAGGCTAGCCCAAGGCATTAAGAATACAAACTCTACATCAAAAATTATGAACATAATCGCAAAGAGATAATATTTAATATCAAACTGGACTTGGCTTTCCATCTCTGATTTCATCCCGCACTCGTAAGTGTCGTTCTTAACAGGGTTTGGGCTGTATATACCGCAGATCCTCTGAATAGTTAAGCTTAAACCTAGCAAGAATAAGCCATTTAAAATGGCTACTATAGAGATGATACCGATCTGTCCGATTTCCATAATCAGTTTAAATTATAAACTATTTTTCCTTAAATACAGTTCCACCGTATTAGATAAAAGCATCGCCACCGTCATTAGCCCCACTCCACCTGGTACTGGCGTGATAAAAGAAGCTATTTCAGATGCTGAATTAAAATCCACATCTCCTACTATTTTACGCTGCTCTAGCCCTTCCGCGTTTAACGCCGTAATCGCATTAATGCCTACATCTATGACTACAGCTCCAGCCTTTAACCATGAGCCATTAATGAAATTAGCCTTACCGATGGCTGCTACGACTATATCCGCGTTTTTACATTCATCAATTAGATTTGCGCTTCTACTATGAGCCATCGTTACCGTGGCGTTAGCCTGATTTAAGAGAATAGAAATCGGTAAACCTACTAGGGTGCTGCGTCCTAGCACTAAAGCCTTTTTCCCCTCACAGTTAATCTCGTATCTTTTTAGTAATTCCATACAGCCTTTAGGGGTGCAGGGTTGTATAGCATTTTTAGAATTAGAGAGTAATCTACCTAGATTAGCTGTCGTCAGCCCGTCTACATCTTTATCTACTGATATATGATCTACTATTTCTTGCGTGTAAGGTCTTAAAGCCTCTGGTAGAGGTAGCTGTAAGAGAATACCATCAATTTCTTGATTTTTATTGAACTCGGCTATCTGCTGGAGAAGTTCTTCTTTACTGGTGTTCGCTGCTAATATTTTTTTTACTGATTTAATCCCTACGGCTTCACAGGATTTCTCTTTACTACTCACGTAATAATGACTAGCAGGGTCATCACCAACGAGAATAACTGCTAGGCAAGGGACTCTGCCACTATTTAGGATGCCTGAGATTTTATGCTTTAATTCTTCTTTAATTTCAGCAGAGATTTTTTTACCATCAATTATTTGAGCGGTTTTTAGCATATTTAGAGATTTTAGCTTATCTGGGTATTTTGGACTTGAACTCCAAAAATTCGGTATATTTTTTGGACTTGTGGGCTTAAATTTCAGATTATGGGCTTCTAGCTGAATGAACAAGTTTTTAGAGTTAGGTTATAAGCCGAGGACTTTAGAGATGTCAATCTTACTGTCTTTCTTATAGATTAATTTTCCAGTCTTTTTAATTTCTTGAATAAATTCGGGTTTGATAAATTCTTCTTTATAATATGTCTGTGAGGGAAAGGCTACTAACTGTATGTATGGCTCGTATAGAGAGGCTTTTCTGTGTATGTATAAAGCATTTTCAAAAACGGGATTTTTCTTCTCTAAGTCTGGTGAAATAACAGCTATATCAATATCACTCTCGTCATTTTCTTTACCTTTTGCGTAGGAGCCATAAAGCAGGATTTCATCAATGTTTAAATTTGATGAAACCTTATCTACGACAAGATTTAAGAGTTTTATTAGTTCCTCTCTAGTTTTTTTTCCAGCCATGTGAAAGTCCTTTTAGTTTTATTAAGGAAGTGATGAGAAATTTCATTTTTCAGTGGATCCTTAAAAATAGTTTCTGTCCTAGATTTATCTAGCTGTTCTAGAATTACCTCAAATTCATCTGGGTATCTTAGTACTTGATTCATTTTTAAATTTAGGTAATTGATATTGAGAGGGTTTCATTAAAATCTGATCTAATTAAAATATCTATTAACTAATATTCTATCCCAAAATTTTCACTTGAATTATTTACTTAGCCCCAAGACCTTAAGTCTAAAATAACCCGTTATTTTAGACTTACTAAGGGTATAATTATGGGGTAATATGTATCGTTTTGTCGAAGAGGATTTAAAGCTTTGGAAAAAAAAGAAAAAGCCCTTACCTATACTTTTGCGTGGTGCTAGACAGGTCGGTAAATCCTTTACAGTAAGGGAGTTTTCTAAAAATAACTTTGATAATTTTTGTGAAATTAATTTTGAGAGAGATGAAAAGGCAAAATTATATTTCGAGAATTTAGATGTCAAGAACATAATTTTAAAACTCAGTTCTTTTACAAATACTAAAATCAGTAAAGGAAAGAAGCTACTTTTTTTAGATGAGATACAGCAATGTCCTAAAGCGATTTTAGCCTTAAGATATTTTTATGAAGATATCCCAGGCTTGCATGTAATAGGAGCTGGCTCTTTAGTAGATTTTGCCTTGAAATCTGGTGAATATGCTGTACCTGTGGGTAGGGTGCAGTATTTTTTTATGGCACCCATGTCTTTTTCAGAGTTTTTGTTAGCAGCGAATAAAAAGGCTTATCTCGATTATATTAATAATCTTTCTTTTGAGCAAAAAGATAATTCTGTAATGCACGAAAGGCTTTTAGAAGAATTTCGCATTTATATGTTATTAGGTGGTATGCCAGCGGTATTAGAGGATTATTTTACAAATCAAGATTTACTAGAAGCTTTTAATAGACAGAGTTCTATACTCCTTTCTTATAAAGATGATTTTTCTAAATATTCTAAACACCATCAGTATAAGTATTTGCAGAGCGTTTTGTTAAAAACTCCTCGGCTGATTGGTTCAAAGCTTAAATATTCACAGATTGATTCTGATTATAAGTCTGCTGATATTAAGGAGGCTTTGATTTTATTGAGTAGAGCTAATTTGATTCATTTGGTTCCTAGAACTAGTTGGGCTGGTTTACCACTTGGGGCAGAAGCTTCAGATAAGCATTTTAAAGCGATTTTTTTAGATATTGGTTTAATTCAAAAGCTACTCGGTCTTAATAATGAAATTATTAATGCTAGTGATTTTCACTCTATTGCCACTGGGGCTTTAACTGAGCAGTTTGTAGGTCAAGAGCTGCTGAGTTATATAAATCCTTATGATGAAAAAAAATTATATTTTTGGGAAAGGGAAGATAAATCTAATGCTGCTGAGATCGATTATTTACATGTCTGTGACGGTAAAATTTATCCGATAGAAGTAAAAGCAGCGAAGGCTGGGCGTTTGAAGAGTTTACGTATATTTATGGAAACTTTTAAACGACCTTATGGGCTTAGGATTTCACAAAGAGAGCTTTCATTTGAAGATGGTATACTCTCTGTGCCGCTTTATGCTGTATCGAATTTAGATCGCTTGATTAGGGAAGCTACCCGAAAATAAGAAAACTATTTCTATTCGCTTAGATAATGATGATATGGAATGGTTGAAAATTAATTATAAGCGT
>DAISHM010000066.1:0-6670 GCA_036822535.1 Candidatus Caenarcanales bacterium | reverse complement strand
CGCCCATTAAAGCGGCACGCGAGCTGGGTTCAGAACGTCGTGAGACAGTTCGGTCCATATCCGGCATGTCCGTAAGATATTTGAGAGGAGTCTTTCCTAGTACGAGAGGACCGGAAAGGACAAACCTCTGGTGTACCTGTTGTCACGCCCGTGGCACACGCAGGGTAGCTATGTTTGGAGAGGATAAGTGCTGAAAGCATCTAAGTACGAAGCCCACCTCAAGATTAGATATCTCATCTTTATGATTAAGTCCCCTTGAAGAACACAAGGTTGATAGGTTACCAGTGTAAGTGGAGTGATCCATTCAGCTAAGTAATACTAATAGGACGAGGGCTTTTTACAATTTCTTATAAATACTAAGGTTTGGGTAAGGTCTGGTCTAACAAAATATGCAGTTTTCAGTTTAATAAAAACTTAGCTTTAACTTCTTATCTCATTTAAGTCAATTAGCTCATGTTTTTTATTATTGATTGCTTTGCTGAATTGATTTTATAAACTTCTCTACTGTCATAGTTTTGTCGTTAGTCGCTTCTTTTACTATTTCATCAGTTAGAGCTTCTTTATTTATCGTAAAGTTAAATTTCTTTCCATCTTTAGAGCTTATTTCAATATTGTAATTATTACCATCCAAGCTAATTTTGGTTTTTTCAGAATCTATCTCTAATTCGCTTAATTTACCTTCGGCATCTTTAGCTTTAATTGAACCACTGCTGAGACCACGTAAAAATTCATTTAATTTAATACTATATTCTTTATCACCTTTGAACTCAAGTTCCGAAGTCTTTTCGTTATAGCTGATGCTCTTTAAATCTTTAAAGCTTAGTTTAGTCGTTTCAGGATCTTCTGTTTTTACAGGAGCAGGATTTCGAACAGCTTCCAGTAATTTATTTAATTCAGAGTCCTCTCCTCCTGTCGCCTTTTTAATATCCCCATTGCCATTAGCATCTGTGTGCCCTAAAGCTTTAGATGCTGATTTAAGACCAGGTTCAATTAAATTTTCACGTATACCTTTATCACGTAAAAACGCAATAGTATTAAGTTTTGATATTTCATCTGAAAAAGTACCCGTATAATCAGGGTTCTCTTTTGGATTTTTCTTTTCAGCCGATCTCCATGCGTCAATATCATCTTTTTCATTAGCATGAGCAAGTTCGATTAAGTTCATTCTTGCTTGTTCTAGCTCAGCTTTACTAAGTTCACCAGTCTCAAGGTTATGTTTATATGCTTTAGTTAATAGCTCAAATTTCTTTTTAAGTTCCTCATCTGTATATTTATCTGCCTTAATATCATCTTTGCTTAAATTTGCGAGTTCTGAAATCTCCTTTTGGGCATTTGCTTTTTTATCCTTATCTTTAAACCCACTAGTATCTAAATTATTTATGTACTCAGCATTTTTATTCCAAGTATCGAGGTTTTCCCTGTAAGCATCGCCGTCTTTAACTTTTTTATCTTCTACTTTAGTGCGAGTAGAGCTTTCTGTACTACGTTCTACTTTGTACTTATCATCAGCTCCAGTGATTTTATATTTAATCCCAGCATCTTTAAACAGTTCGTTTAAATTTTCTATGCTGCCAAATTCTTTTTTTGCTTCAGTGACGAATTCGTTAACACTTTTCTGATCTCCAGAATCTACTAATTTATTGAGCCTGTTATTCAGGTCAGAAGAATTTTCTTTAAGCTTAGCGAGGGAGCTTTCGTAAGCGATTTCTCCCCATTGCTTGTGTGCATCTTGATTGTTATAAAGTTTTTCTAGTTTCTCGTCATTAAGGTTACTAATATCACTAGTAAGCTGTTTCCTGAGGGTATTTTGCAAAATAGGATCATCTATTTTTGAGATAGTGGCGTTAAAATTTTGGAGAAATTCAGCACTGCTAATATCGCTTTCAGAAAGTTCTTTTAATCTTTGGAAAATTGCGTTAGCCGCAGCGATTTTATCTGAATTTGAGCTAGCGGAATTCGTTTTGATAGTCTTTGTGACTTCCTCTTCAATATTCTTAGAAGTAAAACTATCGTCATCATTATCAAGTTTCTTAAAATTAGCACTATAGTTAGATGCTGTAAAAGGATTTAGATAAGTTTCTTTAGTAGTACTGATATTAAAGACGTTACTAATATTATTAAATAAGTTACTTAAATCATTCATAATGAATTCTCGTATTACTTTTTACTTATGCAGAAAAAAGTTAGGATATGGTTATCATATTCCCCGATTAATTGAAATTATTTAGTGTTCTTTTTTGATTAAAGGACTTGGTCCACCTAAAGCATCATCGCTTTCTTCGATGACGAATTCGGATCTACTAGTATTTTGAGAATTACTTCTGCTCGAATTGTTTCCCGCGTTATTAGAATGGGTTTTATGATTTGAGTGAGTTTGGGTATTATTTGAACTAGCAGAAGAAGGTCTAGAATGAGGCTTTTCATCGTCTTCAGGTTTATCTTCTTGATTATTTTCTTTTTTAATTTCTTCTTTAGGTGAATTTTCTCCTGGCTTACTATTTAAGTAGAAAGGTTTATTGATTATAGAATCTCTATCCTCTGGTTTTACTGGATGATATTTCTTGAAGTATGCTTCAAAAATCTTTTGAGCTACTGGCGCGCATATACTACCACCGTGACCAGCTCCTTCACCAAACAATGCTAGAGCTATTTCTGGCTTATCATAAGGAGCATAGGCCACGAACCATGCATGAGTAGTGTGTTTATAGCCATGTACTTCAGCTGAGCCGGTTTTACCTGCGATTTGGATTGGGGCGTAATCACCAGGCATATTACTTGCTCCACCAGTACCGCTTTGTACGCACTGTCTGAGACCTTCATTCATGATTTTAAAGTTTTCTGGTTTTATATTATTTATAACCCGTTTGTATTGTTCTTTAGCCTTATTCTTGACTAAGTGTAATTGAGGGACTTTACCGTAATTAGCCATGCTCGAAATCATGGTCGCGGCCTGTAGAGGTGTAACTAAAAGAAAACTTTGTCCTATGGAGAGATGTAGCGTATTACCAGGGTACCAAGCTTCACCCATGTGCTTTTTCTTCCAGTTAGGATCAGGAACTATACCAGCACTCTCATCACCGATTTCTATACCAGTCTTCTCACCTGCTCCGAGTAAAAGACCTATGCTAGATATCTGTTCGGGCTTTAATTTCATTGCAAGCTGATAGAAATAAGTATCTCGTGACCAAGCTAAAGCGGTACGCATATCCATCATGCCGCCGTCTGAAGTCCAGTCACCGAACCTAAAGCCACCGAAATAAATAGCACCAGAGACAGCTAATTTAGTATCTGGATCTACTACTTTATTTTCTAAAGCAGCTAAAACAGTAATTGGCTTCCAGATACTACCTGGAGTGAATGCCGCTCCCGCTCTATTCAGGAAGGCTTTCTTTTGGGAGAGATCTTTATATATGGAGAATGGAATCCCTTCTGCAAAGAAGTTTGGATTATAGCTAGGTTTGCTCACTAGGGCTAAAATCTCACCATTGCGAGGATTAACTACTACTGCTGCTCCATAAAGATCTCCTAAAGCATCGTAGGCAGCACGCTGTATATCTATATCAATAGTGAGATGTAAATTATTACCTTTCTCAGCTGCTTTAGTAAGCTTTTTCCCTTCTTTACCTGGATTTAAAGATTTACCATGCCTATCAACAAATATTCTTCTTTCACCATCTACTCCTCTTAGATGCTCGTCAAAGTATTTCTCTATGCCACTTTTACCAGTTTTATCGCCGAGTTTTAATTTATTTGGGCTATCTGCATTCTCTTTTAGCTCATTTTCATTAGCTACTCCTACGTAACCGATTACGTGAGCTGGTACTTCTCCATAAGGATAGTAACGCATAGGCTGGCTCTCTACATCTATACCTGGCAGTAGATGAGCATTTTCATAAATTTTAATTGCTTGACTAACGTCTATGTTATTTGCAATCTCAATTGGCAGGGGAACTCTAGGATTAGTTTCATTCAGAATTTTTAAGATCTCTGCCTCAGGCTTGTTTGATAGTTTGCTTAAATTTCTTGCAAGTGAGCGCTTATCTTTGACATTACTTACTACATAAGGATAGGCAATTATTCTTAAGGCTTGTTTACTAGTAGCTAAGATATTTCCATCACGGTCGTAAATAATACCTCTAGGTGCTCTCATTAAAGAAACCCGCGTGGAATTGTTTTTTGCAAGGTTCTTATATTTACCATGCTCTAAAACCTGTAAATAAAAGAGTTTCCCAAATAAAAGGAAGAAGAGTGAGCAGGTCAATATAATGAGTAGTTGTGAGCGGTTCAATGTATTCTTAATATCTCATTCTAGTATCTCATATCAAAATACCATTTTAAATATAGCTTATGTCTTCACTTGGCTCGCTTGTGAATAAATTCGCAGACTCGACAGTCCTTTAGATTAATAAAGTAAACTTAGAAAAGTGGAGCAGCTTAATTTATTTGGTGATATTTCTGCATCTAAACCTCTTGCAGAGAAGTATAGACCATCATGCCTTGAAGATTTGATTGGCTCAATAAAAAAGAATCAAAATTTTATAAGTTGGTTTAATGCTGCAAAGAAACAACAAAAATTTTTATCTGTTTTGCTCTGGGGACCACCTGGGTCAGGAAAGACTACTATTGCAGAGCTTATTGCTAGAGAGTCTAGTCGAATGTTTATAAAATTACAGGCTTTTAATTCTGGAGTAAAAGAGTTAAGAGATGCTATAGATTTACTTTCCCGGCAGCCAAGACCAGGGCTTTTATTTGTTGATGAATTACATAACTTCTCTAAAAATCAACAAGATTCTTTACTAAATGCTGTGGAATTAGGAAAGATAGTTTTTATCGCTGCTACTACTGAAAATCCAGCGATTTCAGTTAATAAAGCACTTTTAAGCAGATTAATTAAATTCGAGCTTAAGGCACATAGCTTTGATGATTTAAAGTTTTTGCTAAATAAAGTTAAAACTAAAGAGTCATTTACTATTAGCTCTGAAGCTGAAGATTATTTGATCAAAACGGCTAATGGTGATGCTCGTAGCTTACTAAATAATTTGGAGGCTTGCTTGCTTGCATTATCTCCTAGAGAAGAAATTGCTTTAAGTCTCTGTCAGTCATTGATTCAAAGAAATGTATTTTCTGGTGATGCAGATTCTTACTATAGCTGTGTCTCTGCTTTACAAAAATCAATGCGAGGCTCCGATGCTGATGCTTCACTTTATTGGCTAGCACGCCTTTTAGAAGGTGGCGCCGATTTAAAAATGGTAGCTCGAAGAATTTTAGTGACTGCGAGTGAGGATGTTGGACTCGCTGATAATCAAGCACTTCTAATTGCAGAAGCTGCATACAGAGCAGCTTTAGATCTAGGTATGCCTGAAGCACGTATACCCTTAGCTCAGGCAGTGATATATATCGCTAAAGCTAAAAAATCTAACCATGCTTATAGAGCTATAAATATGGCCATGCAGGATGTGAAAAATTTCCCAGAATACCCAGTACCTTTTCATCTAAAGCCTTTAAATTTTGCCTGCCCAGCTAAATCTTCAAACACAGGCATTAACCCGATTACGGAATATAAATATCCACATGATTTTGAGGGTGCCTATGTAGAGCAGGATTATTTACCTATTGAGTTAAAAGGGCGTAAATATTTAGAGCTTTAGTTTAAGCTGCTTCTAATTGAGTTTGATGACTCTGATGCTCTTTATCTGAGCCTTTAAGTAAGAACATTTCCCCGATAGGATTTAATAAACAAGCAAGCTGGTGCATTACATGACCTACTTTATCTTTAGCGAATAAGGCTCCGTAATCTAAGGCACTGCCTACTAAATAAATAGCACCAGCTTTTTGATTATCTGGATTCTTATCATCTTTAGATAGAATGTAGTCAGAGAGTGCTCCTGCTCCATGCCTTAATCCCGCAGTAATAGCGACTAGTGGCTGTCTTAATGGCCCGAATATAGGTAAATCTACTAAATTGCTTAATATGGCTCCAGACATCATGGCGAGGGTAAGTGGTGCTAAAGCATCCGTATGACCTTCTGGGGAATTAGGTTTGAAATATGATAGAAATTTTTTCGGATTTTCTTTACACTCACTGAGTATTTCTTTTAAAGCTCTAATATTTTCTTGCCAGCTTTCTTTAAAGCTAGAATAGTTTGCTTTACCGGTGCGTGGATTAACGGCTGAAGGGATTTGATCTAGGGACGAAGGTATGCCAGATAGTCTTATTAGGCGATTAAAGCCAGAGGGTAATTTAAATACCTGTGCTATACCGGTTTATAGCAGTGCAATGTTTTTAGTTTTTAAAGATTTATGGATGAAACTAGCCCCGACAGTCACAGCCTGTGCTTTGGTCGCCCAGAGACCGTAATTCTCTAATTTTACGGCAGTATTTTCTAATCCTTCTTTCTTTAGCCCCATCAGAGAGGCTACTACAGAGGGTATATTCACAAGAAAATTACCATAAGTCATGGTTGGTAAAGCTGTATCTAAAAATTTTTCAGCGAAGCTTTTGCGCTCTGGTTCTTTATCTGGAGGCTGCTCACGTGAAGCTAATATCTCTGCTATTTGTGCAATATTGGCTCCATGATCACTATCGCTTTCAGATTGCTTTGTGGGATCTAGTGAGGCTCGGGTTTCTGTATTTTCACTTGACTAGTGATGGTTAATGATACTCGATTCG
>DAISHM010000065.1:0-6683 GCA_036822535.1 Candidatus Caenarcanales bacterium | reverse complement strand
TACATTACGTCGTTAAAAATTTGGTTTTAAAAGCTAGTTCTAAAAAGCTTTATCAGATTTACTTCGATAACAATGATTTCCTCTCTGAGGTTCTAAAAGAATCTGTAAAAGAGATGGCAGAAGAGTCTGGTGCTAGTATACAGGGCTTAGAAAAAGAATTAATAAGCTCTAGAAGCAAATCTCGAGACTTTTATAAAACGATAAACAGCTATTTAGTTTGTTCGTGTACTTACTACGATATGGATATGATCAAAAAGAAATTTTTCCATAAAGCCACAGATTATCTGAGAAGGGAGCTTAAAGAGACTGAGACTGTTAGTAACGCTGAGAGAGAAACAGTGGCATTAGCTTTACTCTGCTCTTTAGATGGTGGCGTAGAGATACTAAGATCTCTATTTATTTCAGATATTTTTCAGGATATCCTTAAAAAACTAGACCTAGAAGAATTATCATTAAAGCTCTCTTCAGAAAAGGCTGATATTAAAATTAATAAGACAGATCACCTTCACCATCATATTCAGTTTCTACTATGGCGAAAAGCTAAAAGCATCATACAGAGAATTAGCAGCTTCAAAGTTAAAATGAATGCCGTGCAGGATTCACTCAGCGAACTGGAATTAATTTAAGAGCTTATTAAAATTTCTCAATTCCTCTACAGAGACCTGATTATCATCATTTACATCTTTTTCATCAAAAACCTGTGAGCCATTGGTTTCTAGTTCTAAGGCTGTGATTCTGAGATCTGAATTTAAATCAAATTTTTTGAACTCTAAATCTATTTTCTTTTGATAAGATTTTTTTAGCTTTTTAGAATTACATTCACGCTTAGTTTTAAGATCCTGAGAGGCTTTCATAAATTCCTCCGCGTCAATTTTACCATCACTATTTAAATCAGTAGCTAAAAATAATTCTATACGATATAACTTCGACTCCTGAAAACTAATCAAAAGATCCATATTGCGATCCATCTGAATAAATTCATAATCACGGAAGCATAAATTTTGAATATAGAAACAAGATTTTTCTAAATTTAGCTGCTCTCGCTTTTTCTCCTCAGCATTCACGAAAGGAAAATAAAAAGCCAGGCAAGCAGCTAAAAAAATCATATATAAAAATTATTGCCAATAGGCCTAATACTTTCAAGCTCACCAGTATCAGCAAAGCCAAAAAGATAAGTTTTATCCCATTCGAAATTACCTACATTTGCACCCTGAATCATAATCTTAGACTCATAAAGGCCAACTCTGACCTTTTGGCACTCTTTCTGAGACTCATCCAAAATGGTTCCATCACCTTGTTTAAAAACAATCAGATCGCCGTCCAAATCATACTGCAATTCGCCTTGATTATTTACCAAAAACCAGATTAAATCATCCCGTTCCTGCTTTAAAGCAGTGACAGCTTCATTAATAAAACTGCGGTTTAGTCTTATTCCCTCTATCAATCTAGCCCCTTCGACTATTGATTCATAGTATGAAATAATGTGATTTTTCTTAAGTTTAGGACTACTAAACTTAGTAGATTCATCTCCCTGACGAGCCTCCGACACAGCAGCTATCGCCTCTTGACTAAATCTCTTCTCTCTATGAACCTTTGAAAATACTGGAAATATTTTCTTTAAAGTCTGTAATATATCTGCACCAAATTTCGCCATTTTCACCAACCCGTATTTTTCCACTACTACACAAAATGAAAAATCTAAACAAAGGTATATATCAGTTTGTTTAAAATTTTCCTAAGAAATTTGAGCTTTGTTATTATTTATCCACTTATTTTGAAAACTTATCTAAACGAAATGTTTTTTTATTTTAATTTTATTATTTTTTGCTAAAGACTCTTATCTAGAAAGAATTACAGGATCAATAATGAACAAAAAGCAATGCCAGAAAAGATTCCAGCTTAGACGACTTTAGTCTTTTCTAAAAATTTTAAAGCTTTTAGATAATCAGATTCAGTATCTATTCCTATAGCAGCAGAGTTTACTTTAAGCATTTTTATCTTAATACCATTCTCTAAAGCTCTAAGCTGTTCTAGCTTCTCTGCTCGCTCTAAAGTAGTTTGAGCTAGGCTAGCTAAGTTTAATAGGACTTCACGTTTATATGCATAAAGACCTAGATGTTTTTTTACTTTAATTAGTGAATTCGCACGATCTCGATGATATGGAATAACAGAGCGAGAAAAATAGAGTGCAAAATCGTTAATATCAGTCACTACTTTTACGTTATTAGGATTCATAATCTCAGCTTCATCACTAATCTCGTGATAGATACTAAGCATTTCTAGATTTGGATCTAAAAGAAAGGGCTGAATAGTTTTATCTATATCAGCTGGATCTATAAAAGGTTCATCTCCCTGAACATTTATAATTAAAGTCCAGTCTATATTTTTTAAAGCTAATTCAGCGATTCTATCAGTACCAGATTGATGCTGAGCAGATGTCATCATCACTTTTCCACCGAAAGATTCTGCATGCTGGTAAATTCGCTCATCATCAGTAGCTATTACTATTTCATCTAAATGCTTAGCCTGTGAAACCTGTTCGTAGACTAGCTGTATCATAGTCTTATCACCGAGCTTTAATAAAGGCTTACCTGGTAAACGAGAACTCTCGTAACGCGAAGGAATGACGGCGACTATCTTCTTCATAAATTAAATAAATACATCTCCTAGAGCGGCTTTAATCAATTGATGCCCTTCTATATTAGGCTGATTTATACCATTAGCGAAATAACGCATACGCTGCTCTTCTACTAGAGGGAATTTTGCGACTAAATCGACAAAGGCTAACTTATGCCTTAAAGCGAGCTGCTTAGCCACTTTATTAAAAGCATCTACTCTAACTTCATCTAAACTCAATTCTGGATTGGGTCTTTGATTTAGAGGGCAGGCTTTAGCTATGTGGGGTACTGGGCCTATAAGAACAATCTTAATGCTATTGAGTTTTAAAAATTTTATTAAATACTCCATGAGAACCTCATAAGCGAGTAAAACCTGAGTCCCTAGCCAAGCATCATTCATCCCATAATTAAGAAAAACCATATCTGGTCTATGATAAATCAGATCTCTACCTAAATATAAAACCCCATCAAGCACACCAGCACCAGAAATAGCACTATAAATTATAGTAATATCAGCTTTATTAACTAGGGATTGATGCCAAAGATAATGGAAAGTTTCTTCTGCCTTTAACTCCCAGCTACTCTGTAAACCCAGAGCGACATTATCTCCCATCACTACTATTTTTTTTACATTCTCTAGCGAAGCACGATTAAATTTTAAATTAGCCTCATCATATTCTCTCTCTTCCAGAAAAGGGAGGAGATTTTGATTCAGGCTACTAACGTCTAGCTGAGAGCGAACTGCACAATAAATAGTCATCCCAAAGGCAAATTTAATGGCTTCTAAATTCTCAGGCTTTACTCCCTCTCTCACTAAAGAATTGACCATATTCAACCATGCAGAAGGATCTAAGGGATTATTTAGACGGAACTCATCGACTAATGCCCTTGCCGCTTGAGGAACATACTCTAGTACATTAGTTAATTTATCTACAGCATCATCGACTTTATGGACCAAGGCTTCACTAGACTGATTCAGCCTCATTGAATTTCTATAACAGTTAAAAGCATGCGGGAAAAACCTTAAAGACGAAGCATAATCACCAGCATCTTCCCAGTCAGCAGCACTTGCCAAATCAGGGTCTTGCTTTAAAGACTTGAACATCAGTTCAGTTAATTTCAAATCAAACACAGCTTAAATTCTAAGGGATAATGATTTTTTTTGCAAAATCTACGCAAATAAGTTAAAATAACCTTTTGCCATGAAACAAACTTTAGGCGGTACTAGCAGAAAAAGAAAAAGAACCAGCGGCTTTCGCGCAAGAATGGCTACGCCTACAGGTCGCAGAGTCTTGAAGAGAAGAAGAGCTAGAGGCCGCAAACAAATATCACTTTAATAAACTTTGCTTAGGCAAAATGAGAGGTTAAGGTATAACGGTCTGTTTATGCAGGCTTTTGAGAAAGGTAAGACTTTATCTTCGTTAAACCTTAGACTTACCTATACCTTCACTCGTGATGCCTGTGCCGAACGCATACCTTTAGTGGGCTTCGTAGTTTCTAAAAAGTTTTCTAAAAGTGCAGTAATCAGAAATAAATACAAACGTGCTCTAAGAGAGATTTATAGGCTTTTCCGCTTAAATACAGAAAAAGCAGAAGCTTTAAAAAAAATAGGCTTGCTGGTGGTCGCTTTAAAGAATTCAGTTAAACCCGAAAAAGATATTTCTGTATTTAAAACTTTTAAAAATGAACTAGAAGATCTTATTGAAAAAGCGATTAACGCTACTAAGATTTAGCGAAGCCGTCATAGACTGGCTTTAATTGTTCACAAATGGTATCTACTTTAGCTTTCACTGCCTGCATCGGTGGATAACTATTTAATCTAGAATACTTTCCATCACTAAGCTCTGCTGAAAACCTCTTTAAATCACGAAAATCTTTAGTAGTAAGCTGAGCTTGATAAAAACCTTGAGAATCAGTAAAGCCAGTATGACGCTGCACTGTATTAGTAAGCATAGTTTCCTGAATAAAACTAAGGTGCTCATCTAAACTCTGAGTAATTTCTGCTAGATACTTAGTCTTTTCAGCTAAAGTCCTCTCCTCTTCAGCATTCTGCTTCTTTAATAAACTAAAAGGAAACAAATTATAAATAGCAGGCTTAGACCCCATTCGCTGCATATCTAAATCTAATATTTTTAAATGCTCTCTAAAAACATCCATAGCTTTAGACTGAAAATCTCTAGTTTGCTTAGGATTACGAATAATCTCTAAATTATCAGCGAGAATCTTATCAGAACTGTGTTTTATAGGTAATATATCCACCAGCATATACCAGAGATTAGTCAGCACGTTAAAAGGATTAAACACATTCACTCCACGACGAACTATACTATCCACGGTCTTCTTGGCATCTTCAATTTTTTTGGGATCTACATTTTTAGTAGTATCACGCACTTCTTGCTTGATTTTTTCAGTTTTCTTTTCTTGATTTTGTTGTATAACATCGACACCAGCTACTACTGGTGCTGGCACAGCCGTCTGCAATGCATTAGTAGCAAGAGAACTAACAGCCTGTCCTACATTAGCTATTATCGGTACGGGCATAATTCAATTCTAGCAAATTGTAAATACTTTTTCCACAATCACTAATTTTTTGATTTACGATAAAGCTTTGCGATATCTGGAACCATACCTGCATAGCGAGTCTTTCTGAGTCCACCTAAATCATTTTTCGTAGCCACAAAGGTTTTAGGACTAGCTAAATAAATTAAAGGCTTATGATAAAAAACTAGTGACTGAAATTCATCATAAATCTTTTTACGCTGATTAAAATCTAAAGTCTGCACACCCTTTATAAAACAGTCATTAATAGCTATTTCCCAATCACGAGTAAGTGCATTTGGCTGCCCCTGTTTAGGATCAAAAAGATGTAAACGCCCATCACTACGCCAGACATTAGCTCCAGAATTAGGTTCATTATTAGACCCACCAGTTAAGCCTAATATGCCAGCTTCATAATTCTGCCCCTGCATAATTCTGCCCACATAATTATTAAACTCGAGTAATTTGAAATTTACCTTAATACCAATTTCAGCTAAATTACTGCTTATAATAACTCCACTTAATTCTCTTTCACGAGAACCTGAATTAGACAGAAGTTCAAAGCTAACCTTATTATTATCTCTGTCATAAAGTGTTTAAGATTTTTGATCGAAATGAAAACCATTTGCCGTCAATATCTTTAAAGCCAATCGAGGATTAGCTTTAGCATTTACTTTTAAATCTTTATTTAAAAAAGGTGAATTCTCACCTAAGGCTGAACTTAAAGGGGAGCCTAAGCCCTGAAAAACATTATTTATAATACTTTGACGATCTATCGCTAAAGAGACAGCTTCTCTAAAAGCTAAATTATTAAACCACTGATATTTAGGAGCGGGGACATTTTTACTTAAATTAAACCAAATAAAATTTGTATTATTACTAGTGCCTAAATCATGAAGTTTAAAATTATACTTTTTACTTAATTGCTTAGCTAGTGCAGCATTCGCAGGGCTAATCGCCAAAATATCACTTTCCTTAGCTAAAAATTTAAAAATATCAGCACTATCATCTTGTACGTATGAGTAAATCAGACGATCAAAATAAGGAAGCCTCCTCTGGGTCTGCTCATCAATCTCGTAGTAAAGAGGATTGCGAGTAAATTCTATTCTTTCACCACGTTGAATTTTAGAAAACTTAAATGGCCCAGATACTACCATATCCTCT
The DNA here is from genome assembly GCA_036822535.1 of Candidatus Caenarcanales bacterium. GTDB lineage: Bacteria > Cyanobacteriota > Vampirovibrionia > LMEP-6097 > LMEP-6097 > LMEP-6097. The sequence goes on along the minus strand of DAISHM010000065.1, from coordinate 363 downwards.
GGCTTCGTAAAAATATTTAAATATTGATCGAAAGCTTGCTGTTTCTCTAAAAAGCTTTTAGCCCCCTTCTTCTTAAAAAATTTCTCCACATCATGTTTAGGAGCGATTTCTATACCTAAATTCCTTAAAAAAGGAGCGAAAATCTCACTAGTTCTAAATTCTACAGTGTATTCATCGATTTTAGAGAGTTCAGGAAATTTACCATTAATATTAATAACGTCTCTAGCAGAGCTTTTAGCGATGCCATCTATAAGTAAGTCTTTCCAAGTAAAAATCACATCATCTGCGGTAATTGGCTGGGAGTCACTCCACTGGAGTCCTTTACGTAATTTTATTATTATAGTTTTTTGATCGGGACTAATT
>DAISHM010000064.1:0-6685 GCA_036822535.1 Candidatus Caenarcanales bacterium | reverse complement strand
AGTATCCTCTTCTGTACTTAAGTTTTCTAGATGAAGATCTTCAGGTCGCATAAGATTTAAATCAGCTTCTTGCTGAGCCGAAAATTGTAAACAGTGAGAGCGTCTTATAAGCGTGTTTAAAATACTATTTTTACTACTGCTGAATAATAGATATAAAGTTCGTGGATAAGGCTCTTCGATGCTTTTTAACAAAGCATTAGCAGAGTGCTTATTAAGATATTCATAATCAGCGGGGTTGATTATAATGATCCGAAAATAACTTGAACTCTGAGAAAGAGTAGTCTGTAAATCTTTTATCGCTGCGATTTTTATACTCTTATAATCTAAAGACTCTATTAGTAATGGAGTCTTAGGATGTGTACCTGCCTCTATCCAGGCACAGTTTTGGCAAACGCCACAAGCCTGTATTCGTTCAGCTCCTGCCCTATTCAAAGTCTCACAATTTAAAACCTTATTAAGTTCTCTTGCGACTAAATATTTCTCTTCATCACAATTTTCCCCTGCAAAGATATAAGAATTAGCGAGTAAACCTTTATCTAAAGCTTTCAGCAGAAAATCTAAATTAAAGCTAGATCTATCAGAAAGCTTGTCTTTAGCTGAATTCATAAATTAAAACTCTAAACTAAAGCAGCTAAATTCGGTTTTCTCTGCTCCTTAACTAAACTTTCCTCTAAAGCATAAGCAGCATTATATAAGACCTTTTCCTCTAAAGCTCTACCTATCATTTGTACGCCTATAGGCATACCATCTTTATCATAAGCAGCATTTAGAGACATACTCGGCAGGCCAGCTAAATTAACTGGTACAGTAAGTACATCTGAAAGATACATTTCCAGAGGATCTGACTTAGAACCAAATTTAAAAGCAGTACTAGGGGTAGTCAGAGATAAAATCAAATCACACTTCTCAAAAGCAGCATCAAAATCATTAGCAATAAGTCTTCTTAGTTCCTGAGCCTTCTTGTAATAAGCATCATAATAACCAGAACTTAAGGCATAAGTACCAAGCATAATACGACGCTGCACTTCTTTACCGAATTTGGCTCTAGAATTTTTATAAAGCGATTCTAAATCAGGAGAAGCCTCTCTGTGACCGAATCTCACTCCATCATAACGAGATAAATTAGAACTAGCCTCAGCTGGAGCAATGATATAGTAACAAGCTAAACTTGCTTTAATATGCGGTAACTTAACAGTGACTATCTCTGCACCTAAGTCAGTATAAGTCTTTATAGTCTTATCTAAAGCTAAGCGCATCTCATGATCTATATTATCTGCTGATAAATCATCGCTAATGCCGATCTTCAAACCTTTTAGACTATTAGTCTTTTCAAAATTTTCTTTTATATAAGCGAGATAATCTTCATTAGGTAGATTAATAGAGGTACTATCCTTAGAATCATAACCAGACATGACTTCTAAGAGCAGTGCATTGTCCTTAACCGTCTTAGTCATAGGTCCAGCTTGATCTAAGCTGCTTGCAAAAGCAATAATACCGTAACGAGAGACTTTACCATAAGTTGGCTTCATCCCCGTAATACCACAGTATGCTGCAGGCTGTCTAATTGAGCCTCCTGTATCAGTACCAAAAGCGATCGGTACTAATTCAGCAGCTACCGCAGCAGAAGAGCCTCCAGAACTACCGCCCGGAACACGACTTAAATCCCAAGGATTTTTACAAACCCCAAAAGCACTAGTTTCATTACTACTTCCCATTGCAAACTCATCTAAATTAAGCTTCCCAAGGGGGATAGCACCAGCAGCAATAACCTTATTAACTATAGTCGCATTATAGACAGACTTATGTCCTCTGAGCATATTAGAAGCAGCAGTAGTCTCAGTACCTATCATATTAATCAAATCTTTTACACCTATAGGCACAGCAGCTAACTTACCAAGACTCTGTGGATCTTCTCCTCTAGCGAATCGCTGATCTAAAATCTTAGCTTTCTGAATAGCCAAATCTGGGCAAAGAGAGATAAAAGCATTAAGCTCAGAATTAAGCCTAGAGGCTCTTTCGAGGAAAGCTTTAGTGATCTCCTCTGCACTTAACTTACCTTTAATAAAACTTTCCCTAAGTTCTATAGCACTTTTACTAGTAATATTCTCTTGCACAGTGAAAATTCTAACATCACTTATTCCTTCACATGTAAATAAGTTTTAACTTTAATGTCATTAAAACGTTCTGTAAATTCAAAATGGCCATCGGCATGTTCACCACCAGAGCCACTAATCTGTACTTCATCTAAAGTCCCACGACTCACTAATTCTAAAAGCTTAGTCTTAGGATTAATAACGCCCTCTACATTAATCGCATAGGCACTGCCAGCTAAAGTACCTTCGCTTACACGATGTTTAGTAAAATACTGCACTGATTTACCAGCATAATAACCCATTACATTATTAGTCATAGCAGTACCATCACTTTCTACATAGAGAGAGAGAAGATTATAAGCTCCTAGATTACAATAAATATTCATCTTAGCCTTTCTCGGTAAACTCAGCTCCATTACATTTTTATAATAAAGAGGAAAACCATTAACTGTACCTTTAGCCTCTACTATACGGTCATTCCACTTCGTAGAATTAATACTAATATTCAGAATCATCTTCTGATAAGGAATTTTAGAATCTTTTTCATAGAAATACCTCTCTAAGTGAGCAGTACCCTTCTTACGATAAACTTTAGTATGAGCTAAGCCCCTTAAAGCGAGTATAGGAGTGTAGTTCGCCATTAACTTCGCTTTAGTATTTAATAATGGAGCAATTGCTTCAGGTAAAATTTGATTCAGCGCATTAAGCTTAGCTTCCTTGGGATTTGCTAAAGCCGAGGGACATAGTATAAAAGCTATTAATGACAATATTAGGCATTGATAGATAAAAGCATTTTTTTTCATTTACTTATATTTATATTATTCACTATCTAAAAGGGGAAAATAACTAATATAACTAAAAAATCACTAAAATTCTAAATACTGTTATTCTTGATAATAGGATTTAGTATGATGGAAACCCTATCTCAAATGGAGATACTAGAAAACTTCGATGTTACCAATCTAAGTACTTTACGCGTAAAGGCGAAGGCTAATTTTTTTGCTGAGCCTGAGTCTATCGAAGAATTAATCGAAGCCGTAAAATTCGCCAAAAAGAATAGTCTTAAGTGTTATTTTATTGGTGGTGGCTCTAATACCTTACTTAGTTCTAGAAAAATAGATGCACTTTTAATCTCAACTTTGAAATTAGACTTTATTCACGAAAGAGATGAGCTGATTTTTGAAGTAGGTACTGGTCTTAAAATGCCTCGCTTCTGCGGGAAGATGATACACCGCTCTCTGACTGGAGTAGAGTTCATGGTAGGCATTCCAGGCTCTATTGGTGGTGGTTTAATCATGAATGCTGGTGCTCATGGCAGAGAATTTGCTAGCGTTTTTATTTCAGCTAAAGTTTTAGATCTAGATAGCATGCTAGTTAGGGAACTTAATTTTAATGATTTGAATTTTAAGTATAGATCCTCTGCGATTAACCCTGAAAAGCAGTGTGTACTTTCAGTAGTGTTAAAGCTAGAACGCGGTGATAAAGATAAAATCAGAGAGACAGTAGCACATTATAATTTCGCTAGAACTAAATCACAGCCTTTAAAAGCATGGACCTGTGGCTGCACCTTTAAAAACCCCGATCAGAATTCAGCAGGTAAACTAATTCAAGAATCTGGGGGAATGCTAATGCAGTCTGGAGACTTTAGAGTGTCTGATATACATGCAAATTTCTTTGAAAATATTGGCGCCGCTTCATCTACAGATTTCTGTAATCTTGTAATTCAAATACAGAAATTAGTTCAGAAAGAAAAGAATATAAAATTGTCTCCAGAAGTTACACCCATTGGTGAATTTAGTGAAGAAGAAAAAAGAATTTGGCTTTAAATTCTGGTAATTTTTTCATATTCTGTTATAATTCTCATTAATAATCAATAGTTCAAAGTTGAATCAAGGACACATTAAATAGATGCTATTAGGAGTAATTCTGAATTCCGCTGTCGCTGTAGTAGCGACTGCCTTAATTCCGTCAGGGGATGGTGAAGCTCCTACTCAGCGAGTTAACGGTATAGACGGAGACGCACCTTCACGTGTAGATGAGGGAAATAAGAGGATTCAGGATGCACTTAAATCTAGATCAAATATGAGTATGCTTGCACGTGCCTCAGAAATGTTTAATTCCGCGATAGAGGAAGTCGCAGAGAGAGATAAAAGAGAGCAGAAAAAACGTAGACGTATGAAAGCTCTACAGACTAAAGTTAGACAGAAAGAAGCTCGTAAATTAAAAGTAAAGGGCAGGCGTTTTTTGAGAGATCTTTCCGGGGAAAGGCCTCATTAAAATAAGTTTCGATAATCATTTTTTTTAATTTAACGTAAAAATTAGGATTTCACGAGATCTATACTCTTAAATAAAAAAGCCGCCTCTTGATTTAAGAGGCGGCTTTTTTTTAAGCATACTGAAGTGATTTTTTTCTCAGGAGAGCTTAGAAACCACCGTGCATACCAGCACCTGGCATTCCAGCTGCTGCTGGTTCATCTGACTTAATTTCGACTACAGCCGCATCAGTTAATAGGATTTGACCAGCTACTGAAACAGCGTTACGAAGAGCAGAAGTAGTTACTTTAACTGGATCTACTATACCTGCATCAAACATATTTACATACTCGCCTACAGCTGCATTAAATCCTACATTATCATCAGACTCATTGTAAACTCTCTCTATCACTACCTCGCCAGAGAAGCCAGCATTGTTAGCGATTTGTTGAGTAGATTTACGAAGAGCAGAGACGATAATCTCAGCGCCTAACCTTTTCTCACCTTCAAATGAAGATAATTTAGCTTCTAATTTCTTAGATGCTTTTACCAAAGCAGTTCCACCACCAGGAATTATTCCCTGTTCGACAGCTGCTCTAGTAGCACTTAGCGCATCTTCTAAACGAAGTTTTTTATCTTTCAATTCAGGTTCAGTAGGAGCACCGACTTTAATTACCGCTACGCCACCAGAAAGCTTAGCTTTTCTTTCATTAAGCTTCTCTTTATCGTACTCTGAATCTGAGTTAGCGATTTGTCTTTCGATTTGAGCCACTCTAGCAGCTACGTCTGACTTAGTAGTATCATAAGCCACAATAGTAGTGTTATTAGCATTAACTACTACCCTTCTAGCTTTACCTAAGTGTTCTGTTTTTACATCTGCTAATTTGATGTCTAAATCATCAGACACTACTTTAGCTCCAGTTAAAATAGCTATATCTTCTAACATAGCCTTTCTTCTATCACCAAATCCAGGTGCTTTAACCGCACAAACTTTAATAACTTGTCTTAAATTATTAATTACTAAAGCAGCTAAAGCTTCGCCTTCCACATCTTCAGCGATAATTAATAGTGGCTTACCAGATCTAGCTACAGCTTCTAAAACTGGAACTAAATCATGAGGAATATTAATTTTCTTATCTACAGTAAGCACGAAAGCATCTTCTAATACAGCTTCCATTCTTTCAGAGTCTGTAGTGAAGTATGGAGAGATATAGCCCTTATCGAATTGCATACCCTCTACTACTTCTAATTCAGTGTTAATCGACTTAGACTCTTCTAAAGTGATAACTCCGTCTTTAGAAACTTTTTCCATAGCCTCAGCGATCATCTTACCGACTTGGATATCATTAGCTGCAGATATAGTAGCTACTTGCTCGATATCCTTAGAAGACTCAACCTTACGAGCTTTGTCAACTAAATGCTGAATTACAAACTCACTAGCTTCCTTCATACCTTGCACTAAAAGTACAGGATTAGCTCTAGCAGCTAAATGACGCATACCAGCATCTAAAATAGCTCCACTCAATACAGATGCGGTAGTAGTACCATCACCAGCCACATCATTAGTTCTAGAAGATGCTTCTTGAATTAATTTAGCGCCTAAGCTTTCAAATGGGCATTCTAAGTCAGTTATTTCTTTAGCGATGCTCACACCATCTCTGATACATTGAGGTGCACCAAATTTCTTTTCTAGAACTACATTACGTCCAGCAGGACCTAAAGTTACAGAAAGAATATCCGCTACAGTCTTAGCTCCTTTATACAGAGCTTTTCTAGCTTCGTCTTGTGTTTTTAATTGTTTAGCCATAAGTATATCTCCTTTTTAATACTATGCTTCTACTACTGCCAATATTTCATTTTCAGAAAGGATAAGAAGATCTTCGTTATCAACTTTTATCTCAGTACCAGCGTACTTAGAATAAATAACTATATCTCCCTCTTTAAGATCCATTTTTTGTCTATCGCCTTTCTCATTTAATGCACCAGGACCGACAGCTACTACGACACCCTCAAGTGGCTTCTCTTGAGAACCGCTTGGAAGATAGATTCCGCCGTCTGTCTTATCTTTAGCTTCTAGCTTTTTTACTACTAACTTACTACCTAAAGGTCTAAGTTTTTTCTTAGTTGCAGTTGCGCTCATATTTTACCTCCCAAAATATTTAACCGATTGCGATAACGATTATAACATGCCAAGAGCTTGAAAATCAGCCGTAGCCTAGGTATTGGATTTATTAATTCTTAAAATTTTTTATGATAGAATCGGATTGATAGTTATCAGCTTGGATAGCTCAGTGGTAGAGCACTTCCTTGGTAAGGAAGAGGTCGGCAGTTCAATCCTG
>DAISHM010000063.1:0-6756 GCA_036822535.1 Candidatus Caenarcanales bacterium | reverse complement strand
GCGAAGAAGCAGAAGAAAGAATAGATCATTTAGATGTGCTGAGAAAGGCTCAGGATGAGAGCTTAGCTGCAAATAATCCTAAAGCTGCCTCCTTTCAAACTTTTATTCCTTTAAGCTGTCATTATGAAGGAAATGATCTACTAGAAAGAGGCGTTAAGCCTCTGACGGGTATTGATCAAATTAAAAATATTATTGCTGCGAGGTTAATTTTAGATAATTTCGATCATATAAAAGCTTACTGGATTCAATTAGGTGAGAAAACCGCTCAGATAGCTCTTTCCATGGGTGCTAATGATTTAGATGGAACTGTAAAGGCTGAGCGTATTACCTTTGCGGCAGGTGCTAGGCAGCGTTCTATGGCAGAGATTACTTTAGAAAATATTATTAAAGGGGCTCGTTTAGTGCCTAGAGAAAGGGATACCCTATACAACCCAATTGAATTGAGTGTGCATAGGGTGTGAATATCATTTCTTTAAGATCATTGCAGTCGGGTCAATTTTCATTGCTATAAAAGTTGGATCTTGGCAATTAGAGACTTGTTCGTAATTAATTTGAAAACCAATTTGTTTGGCTAGGGTTTCCAATCTCTTCTGCTTATTTTGATCTCCCAGTTCCGAAGATATTGGTGTGATAACTGCTTCTCCACTAGGTTTTAATACTCGATATATTTCTTCCAAGAGTTTTTGTTTATTCTTATCTGGATAATCTTCAAAAATTAGCGGACCAAAACTGCTGACCACTGTTCCAATTGATGAATCATCGTAAGGTAGTTTATGCATATCAGCGTTTGAATAAATTTGTGGATTTGTTTGAATTAATTTTGGATCCATAGCTAAATCAACAGCATGAGTTATTAGATTAAGATTCTGACTTTTAGCGAGTTCAGTTAGTTCCACTATGAACTTTGCTTTTTTACCAGCGGCTAAATCTAAGATGGGACCAGAAATTTGCTTTGGATCTTTGTATCTTTCTGGCAATGCATATTGGTCTAGTGTGCGGCTATTCATGATAAATCGTTTATTTGGATCATCTGGATATGGAACTGAATTATCTGGTCTATGTGCTGATTTTGTGTCAAATGTTTGTTGAGTGTTAGATTCACGGGAATTTGATGAAAGAGGCATTCCTGTTAACGGGTCAATGTTATTTTGTTGATTGATCCCATTAACTGGAGGAAGCCATGGTGTTAAATCATTAATATTCATGTAAATACATTTTTGCAGATTAAAGATAATAAGTCAAGCTGGATTTAGTGCTTATTGTATAATTTATAATTTGCAAATCCATAAACCAGTTTTCATAATAGGATCATTTAGGGGCGGTACTAGTCTGCTTTTTAGGCTGCTCAGCGAAAGCGAAGAGCTTTGGTCTTTATACCGTGAGTCTAATCATATGTGGCAGCCATGGCACAGAGACCCGCGGGAGACTGCTGATACTGTCTATTTAAAAGCAGAAGATTTGAAAGATGCTGATCGAGAATTCTTTGATAGGCATTATCACTTTAGTGCTTATGATAATGAGTTCTTAGGTAACTTAAGTCGCATACGCTTTTTAAGAAATAAAATGAAAGTCGTTTTTAATTTTATTAACTGCCTTAATTATGCTTACAAATTTTTTAAAATAAAATTCTTTAGTAAAGATGAGAATAGACAGTCTTGCGGTATCACTAAGGAAGGAGCTTACCGAATTATTGATAAGACTCCACCTAATTGTTTTCGTATTGAGTATTTAGCGAAACTTTATCCTGATGCGAAGTTTATCTATATAACCCGTAATGGTATTGATAATGTTAGCTCTTTGATGAATGCTTGGCGTTCTAGAAAGAAATTTCAATTTACTTATAGAAGATACTTGGAAGATTATTTGCCAGTGCTTGAAGATGGAAGCTATATCAATATTGATGGCTATAAAGGTAAAGGCTGGGAATATTATAGGGATAAGCCACTTGCTGATGTCTGTGCTTTTCAGTGTTTAAAAACTCATGAAGCTGCTCTTAGCTCATTGAGTAAAATTGAAGCTGAAAGAGTTATTAGAATTAAGTTTGAAGACTTAATGCAAAATACTAGAGAAAATATTAGTGAGCTCTGTGAATTTTTAGAAATCAATTTTACTCCTAAAATGCAGCAAATAGTAAATGAAATGCCTTTAGTAAATACTTTTAGTCCAGCAAGTAAGCATAAGGCTAGGAAAAACCAGTCAGAGCTGGAAAGAATAGCTCCAATTTTAGAGGAAATGCAGGAAAATTTAGGATATCCTACTCATTCATCGTCACTAAATTCATAGAATCTTGTTTAATAAATTAGATAATATGCCTATAATATCCTTAGTATAAAAAGGAATTTTTAATTATGCCAGAACTATATGTCAATGTCGATCATATTGCGACTCTTAGAGAAGCTAGGAAAAGCTTTGAGCCGAGTCCATTAGAATTGGTGAAACTTTTAGAGGGTTCTGGTGTAGCAGGTATTACTACTCATTTACGTGAGGATAGAAGACATATTCAAGATTCTGATATTTTTGAATTGAATCAATATTTATTGAATTCGGGTATGGGATTCACTTTTGAGATGGCTGCGACTAAAGAGATGCGAGATATTTGTTTGAGGACTTCAGCCACTATGGTAACTTTAGTTCCTGAAAGTCGTTCTGAGCTTACTACTGAAGGTGGTTTGGATGTTATCACTAAAGCGGAGTATCTGCAAGAATATATTAAGCCGTTACAGGAAAGAGGAAAAAAAGTTAGCCTCTTTATAGAACCTGCTCTAGACCAGATTGCAAGAGCACAAGAAGTAGGAGCTGATTTTATTGAGATTCATACAGGTAAATATGCGAACCTCTTTCAGGCTTACACGCTAAGACCTTCTTCAGTAGAGAAAGAGACGATGTTCAATTTAGTTAAAATTGAATTAGAGCAGATTAAACAGGCTGTTATTTATGCTCGTGGTCGTGGCTTAAATGTAAATCTAGGTCATGGTTTGAGCCTTGATAATTTAGATGAAATAGTAAAAATTCCTAATGTAATGCAATATCACATAGGCCACTCTTTAATTAGTACTTCATTAAAGTTTGGTTTTAGAGAGACTTGTATAAAGTTTTTAGAGAAAATCCAAAAAAACCCCTAACATAAAAACTAAACCGAGATAACTATTTATTGTAAAAAAAGCTGTTTCGAGTTTTTCTTTTCGAGCTAAAAACTGTTCATAGATTAGCCCTGAGAGAAATATAAAAGTAGTTATTTTATAAGTTAGTCCTAAATTCAGGCTTTCACCTGCAAGATAAAGAAATAAAATAGTGAAAATGTGTAAAAGGCTTACTATCCTTAAGGCATTTTCTTTGCCATACTTCGCTGGTATAGAATTTAAATTCATTTTTTTATCAAAGTCAATGTCAGCAATCGCATAAATAATATCAAAGGCTGCAACCCAGAAGCTAACAGCAAAAAAATAGTAGATAGGTGCTATATGATTAAATTCACCACTTACAGCTATCCAAGCTCCTAGAGCGGCTCCTCCTAAGGTAGTCCCTAAAAAAAAATGGCAAAACCAAGTAAAACGCTTTAGATAAGGATAAATCCAGAGCCAGATAATAGGGATGGGTAAAAGTAATTGGCACAGACGTGGGAGCTGAAAAGCAGAATAACTTAATAAAATTATCCCAAGAGCTGAAAATATCCAGGAACTAGTGAATGATATTTTCCCTGAAGGTATCTCTCTGTCTTTAGTTCGAGGATTTAATGAATCTATTTTAGCGTCAATAATCCGATTTAAAGTCATCCCAGCAGATCTAGCCCCGATTAAACACATTAAAATCCAGAAAAAAACCCACAGATTTAGATAAAACTCAGTATCTAAACGGCTTTCGTATTTAAATGCAAGAAAAGCGTTTATTATCACGAATGGCAAAGAGAATAAAGTGTGTTCTAGTTTTATCATTTTTGCCCAGGTAGAGCAAATCTGAATAAATTTCCTAAAAGTACTTATGGGTGAGTTCATAATATTGGTCTTTGAGAGCTTTTAAGTTTAGGATTGGGCTAGACAAGAATCGCTTTACTCTTTTCTCAGTTTTAAATCCATATCATCGATAGAATCTACTGCTGTATCCCATGCAGTATAGATTTGGTATTTTTTCCCCTCACGCAGATCACCAGCTACATAGAAACCAGTTATACTGCTTTCACCTTTTTCGTTAGTCTTCACATTTCCCTTTTCAGTAATTTCTGCTCCTAGCTCTTTAGCCAGCGTATTATAGGCAATCTGCCCTAGCATCGGGAAAGCTATTTCTACAGACTCTTCCATAAAATAATCTGGATCTTTATCTGTAGGAGCCGCTATTTTAAAGGCTTTCATGTTTTTTTCACTATCAGCGACTATCTCTAAAATAGAGCCTTCTATTACTTTTATTTTATAGATCTCAATTAATTTAGATAAAGTAGCATCTTCTAACCATCTAGGTTTTTCCCCATTCGTGAAAATTTTCATTTCTGGTGGGTTATATCTTTCGTGTAGTAGTACCGCTACCCACGCTGCTGTAGAACCGTGACCTATAGTCGCAGCTATTTTATTAATTACCTTATGACCATCACAGCGAATACAGTAATCGATATCTCCTTTATTAGCGAAAGGCAGTATAGGCTTTATCGATCCTGCTATCTCTGGCTGTACATCCATGATTCCAGTAGCGAGTAAAACGAATTTAGCGGTATAAGAATTCCCTTTAGAATCAGTTAAAATGAAGCCCCCTTCTTCTAGCTTCTTTATAGACTGTATTTCATCTGCGACACTAGTTAATTTTTTAGAGAAATATTCATGTGATTCAATCCAGCTCAGGGTCTCATTTACACTTTCAGTTACTGCCATTTTTTTATCAAACATTAATGGCATATTTACTACTTTTCGTACCCACAGAGCTCTAGAACGTTTCGCTGTTTGTTTAGAACCTTTAAAGAGAATGGTTTGACGGTTATTTAAAACAGCTCTTAATACTCCCATTGAGCCTGCTGCACCAGCACCGATTACGGCTATTTCGTATGAGTTTGACATCTATAATTATTATAGAATTAGGGGCTGCTCTTTGCTTTAGAATCGTGACTTTGTGCTAAAAGCTGTTGTACTTTCTCGAAACATAGTTTCCACATGAACGTCAGCTCCTCACTTGCATTTAGAGACTCGCTTTGCAAAATCTTGGGATCTGTACTTTGAAGCGGAAAGCACAGATCCCATAATTGTATTCAGCTCCATTTTATAAAAGAGAGTACTGTATTTTATACAGCACTCTCTTAGACCTCACTGAAAATGCTAGGAATCGCATTAATGGGTTTAGATATGGAGGAATGAAAGTAAACTAAAAAAGACTTACACTGCTACTTCGTCATCTAGAGCTGCTTCTGCATCAAAACTATCTTCATCAAACGACTTGCTAGTTTTAATTTCTTTACTCATTTGATTAATTTCATTTTGAACCCTATCCGAAATTTCTTTTAAGATCACTGGATTAGCTTTTAAAAACTCTATTGAGTTTTCTCTACCTTGAGCTAATTTATCATCTTTATAGCTGTACCAAGCACCTGCTTTGTTAATGATATTCATATCTACAGCAGTATCGAATATACAGCCATTAGAGTCTATACCTACACCGAAGAGTACGTCAAACTCTGCTTGCTTAAAAGGAGGAGCTACTTTATTCTTGACGATTTTAACTCTGACTCGATTACCATAGAAATCACCATCTTTTTTCAAACTCTCTACTCTACGAATATCTAGCCTAACGCTAGAGTAAAACTTAAGTGAATTTCCGCCAGTAGTAGTTTCTGGTGATCCGTACATTACACCAATTTTCTGACGTAACTGATTAATGAAAACCACAGTAGTATTCGTTTTAGCAGAAATAGCTGTTAGTTTACGTAAGGCTTGAGACATCAGTCTAGCTTGTAATCCAGGTAATTGATCCCCCATTTCTCCTTCTATTTCAGCTCTCGGTACTAATGCTGCGACTGAATCTACTACTACTATATCCACAGCAGATGATCTGACTAATTGCTCCGTTATTTCTAAGGCTTGTTCACCTGTATCTGGCTGAGCTACAAGTAAATCATCGGTATTAACGCCTATGGCTTTAGCATAAACTGGATCTAAAGCGTGCTCAGCATCTACTATCGCTGCTATTCCACCCATTTTTTGAGCCTGCGCGCAGATACTCATCGCTAAAGTCGTTTTACCAGAAGATTCTGGTCCATAAATTTCAATAATACGTCCTTTTGGTATACCAAAAACTCCTAAAGCTAGGTCTAGGCTTAAAGCCCCAGTAGGAATAACATCTAGATTTACAGCAGGCTTATCGCCTAGTCTCATAACGGCACCTTTACCGAAATTTTTCTCAATCTGCCCTAAAGTATTTCCCAGAGCCTGAAGTTTAGCTTGTTTATCTTTAAGCTCTGATCCAATATTTTTTTCTTTTGCCATTTTTATTGCCCTCTTATATTTGTAAGCATAGCATGATTATTTCTTTTGTGTAGAAATTTTAGTAATAGCACTGCCAATATCTAAAAGCAGGTCGCTAGCTAGTATAGAATATTCAGAATTTTTCTCACTCGCTATAAGAGCCATTAAATTATGTACGTAAGCTGCTAGAATAGCTGCCTGAAAGAGTTTTAGTCCTTGGCTGCTAAAAGATAAAATTAAACCAGTCAATATATCTCCAGTACCAGCTTTTGCTAAAGCTGATGTGCCAGTAGGAACTATAAATACTTCACCTAAAGAG
>DAISHM010000062.1:0-6809 GCA_036822535.1 Candidatus Caenarcanales bacterium | reverse complement strand
CTGCTGCATTAAAAGCTGCTTTAAATAAGGAACTGTATAAGATTTATGGTATGCTGTCTGAATCTAAAGCTTTAAAAATAGCAGAAGCTGAGATGGAGCTCTATCTACCAATTATAGAGAATCAATTAGCTAAAACTAAATATTTAGGCTTAGATGAAATTAGCCTCGCTGATATTAATTTACTGGCTTATTGTGGTTTCTTTACTTTACTTAAATATGATCTAGCTGCTTATCCTAACTTAAGAGCTTGGATGGAAGATTTACGTAAAACTGATTTCTATACTAAGGCTATGGCTAAGATAGACGCTGTGTTTCAGAGAGAAACTAGTAAAGCTGCTGCCTAAGAATATTTAAACTTATAGACTATAAAGTTCTATAAAGGCTCTTAGCATTTTTACTAGATCTTCATCATCGTGCTTAGTGTTATTGATAAAGACTTTAATTAAAGTGCTATCTTCCTTGATATTATCCTTATAGTTAAGCATTTTAGGCGTATTTAATTGAATGGCTAACCTAATGAATCTAAATTCTGGATTCTCTGGGTTAGCCTTAATTACTGATTCTAAGCTTTTTCTACCTTCAGAAAATCTATTGATTTTTTTGAAAGGATTTTTCTCAAATTTAGCTTCCATCATAGTGCCAGCAGCTTGATAAGCTTTTGCGTAGCAGTCATAGTCAAGCTTTACTGCTGATTCACTAAATTTAGTTAAATGCTCTAAAGAGTAACTCGCATTTTTAAAAAGCTTTCTAGTCTCTTGCAGCTCTTCTGCGCTGCTAGCAGCTTTCAGAGAAGGTATTTGGCAGATACTAAGGAGCAGGAGTAAATAAATAGTTATTTTTTTCATCAGCTATTAAAAGATCTTAGCTCATGTTCTGCTTTTAGAGCAAGTTTTAAACCATCATAAAACTGAGCGGCACTCCATGAAAGTGTATGAGCGCCTGGTATCCATTTGGTTTTACCACTAAGGTCAGTAATCGCTTGATACGCTTCCATAATGCTGTAAGAATGAGCTAAGCTGCTGCCATCTGCTCTAATCATTTCCATCTCTTTAAATCCAGCGATGAGAGATAGTGTTTTATTAATATAATGAGCGATTTTAATATCTAAATCTTTAATCATGGACTCAGTTTGAGGAGACATATATTTAATTAATTTACTGTGATTAATTAAATTGATTTTAGATTTAGCTAGTGCTTGTAAAGCTGCTGTAGTACCTATACTCCACTGTGCTGAATAATCAGATTTAGCTAATTTCTGTCTCTTCATAAACTCAGTCGTAGAAGAGTATTTAGGGCTAATTTGCATGATTTCTGCTTTCTGACCTAGCATGATCTGCGCTATAGGAGTTAATTCATTTACGATTTGGCTATTTAAATTTAAATAACTATCAAATACTTTTACGTAAGTACCAGCCATTATATCTTCACGTGTGAATTTATTATACCTTCGCATGCCATAGTGGTCACCGAGTAGGTTTTCGCACATTTCCACTATACCCTTTCTAATCTCAGTATCTAAGCTCACGTCTTCTGAAAATTTATAATTAGAAGCAGCTAAGAGAACGAGGCAGCTATCTACTTTATTCTCGGGGCTATGTATCGCTTGGGTTCTATCATAGAGAATGGGTTTCACTATCCACTCATAAATTTTACTATTGCAAGCCTGCATCAGCATTCTTACTTGAGATTCATTAAGACAGTCTGCATACGCAAAGCAGTCACCGACTAAATCATTGAGCGTCTTCTTAAGGTCACTAATCGCAGTGGTTTTGGCATAGTTCTCACTGAAAATTAATTTACAGAATTTATCTAGCGCTAAATAAGTATAAGCTGTATCTAGACTGACTCCTTCCCAAAATATAATTTCTTCCCAGGCACTGCTTGTAGGAGCGTTTGCGTCGTACATATTGTGCTTAGAGTTCCAGTTCACGCTCATTAAAAACGTCACTAGATTATAAACAGCCTTAAAAACTATTTCACGATTTTGTTCATTGAAATCGGCACCATAATCAAATCCCCACTCTTCGTGATGCACCCCTGCTTCTATAGTCTCTAAGATATTCAGTAATAATAAAGCTAGTGATTCTATGCGTCTAGGGTGTATCCAAGTTCCTAATTCTATATCTTTAATTACAGGTGAGCCTACGGCACTGATAGAAATAGAATTTGGATCGAAGATGTGATGAATTCCTCTATCTAAACTATCTTTATCTTCTTGAGCTTTTCTATACCAGTCTGGATCTTTAGCTATATGACTTACTGCTATATTTACTTCATTAGTATTCATGACAGCAGCGTGGATAATCATACTTTTACGCCAGCTAAAAGGATCATTATCTCTTTGCCATAAGCCAGCCATACAGCTATCTGTAATCCATTGCCATTGCATGTGAGGATTAATAGTAGAGGAAGTCTCTATTAGACCAGTTTTCGGATTAGTCGTAAATTCAAAAATCTTTTTTTCATTTAAATCATTCATTAAATCTTCTAAGTCATAGACAGCATAGTAAGCTTTAGGATCCTTAAAAAAATCATTAAAGACAAAATATCTAAAAGTATGGTTTTTGAGATCTAATATAAGTTCTTCTGCTTTAAATTCTGTAGC
Source organism: Candidatus Caenarcanales bacterium (assembly GCA_036822535.1). Taxonomy (GTDB): domain Bacteria; phylum Cyanobacteriota; class Vampirovibrionia; order LMEP-6097; family LMEP-6097; genus LMEP-6097. The sequence continues at coordinate 4,204 of DAISHM010000062.1, read as the reverse complement.
AAATAAACGTGCTTTTAAACTTCGTAAAACGCTTTCAATCAACCTATCTCTATCTACGGGATCTAATTTATTTAAACTCGTAACTGAAAGTAAATCATCAATTTTTATATCAGAGTCATCATGCTTTAGTGGATATTTCCCTGTAAAGCCGTATAAATATTTAATTTTATTGAATACCTGCTGTTTTTCATCTTTAATAAGCAAAGCCCGCTCATTTAGAATCTCTTCGAGTTCTGCACAAATCAGCTTTACTATACTTTCTTTATCTTGGCTTAGGGGTTGCATAAGTCCAGTGAGGCTTTACACCTTTCTATCTTCTACCCGTTTTTATGATTATTAATTTTTTCAGAGATAAAGAATTTTAAAGTTTTGTTTTTATTTTGAATATTATGGCTATGTAAAAAAGAATATGGTATTTCTAATTTTTTAAAATTATAATTCTGTATTAATTCTTTTTTCTCTTTATTATCTTTAAAGTAATCTAAGTTCCACTCTTTATTTAGAATTTTTAAATTGACATAAATCATTTTATCTTCACAGATTAATGTATTTTTTAGTAGATAAGCCTCTCCGAGAGACTGTTCTATTGACTTGCTGATCACTTTATAATTTATGTTAATAGTGTTTTTCTTCTCAAATAAGTCTGCTTGAAATATCCATAAGTATTTAATAAGAAATAATACAAGAATGATTATATAAGCTAGTCTGCGACTAAGGCTGTAATATCGCTTTTTAGCGAACTGCTCTAAAAGAAGGTAAAGATAAATAGCTGTTATGAAATGACTGACTGAGAGCCAGCCACTGATAAGCTTTTCGCTTTTACAGATTAAGAAAATAGATACGGGGACTAAATAAGAGAAAAAACTAATCCAAGCTAAGAGCTTTAAATCTTTTTTATGCTCATTAATTTGATACTTCAAGCCTAGTGCCTTAGCTTTAAATTTAGAGACTAGATAAATAACTCCAAGGAATATAATAAAAATAAATAATTGACTGAACGCAGAGAAGCTTAATTTGAAAATATTAATTAGATAATTGTAATCTTCTGCCTGAGCTATTTTAAAATGTCCTCTTTCGCTTAAATAATTAGCAGCTTTAGTGCTATGTTTTAAAAGCCAGAGATAATGCGGAGAAGCGATTAGAAGACTTACCGTAATTGAAATGAGTAATTTACTCTTTAAAAAAGCTTTACGAGTGTGTTTTAGTGTAAGGCTAGCTAAAATTAGAGCGCTAAGTAAAAAAATAAAATTATATTTAGCGATCAGTCCTAAACCTACTACTAGACCGAGCTTTAAAAAGCTAAGGCTCTTATTCTCTTTAAGAGCTAGAAGATAATAGTAAAAACACGCACTAGATAAAGCGAAGACTAGTACTGAATGGGTCAGTTTAAAAATGATAGTATAGGCATAGCTTGGAATCAGGGCTAGCACTAATGTAGATAAAGTAAAAGCTTTTTGTGGTGGGAAAAATTGCTTAGCTGCAAGATAAAGATAGTGAATGAAAAGCAGTAGAAATAAGTATCTTAAGCTCATTAAAGAATATGGGGAGCCATTACTAATCAGCAGTACCAAGCGGCTAAGCCAGCTATATAGAGGTGGCTGCTGGGCATCACCTAAATTGAAGTTTTGGGCTGCTAAATACTGCTCTGCTTCATCCCAGTCTAGATAAGGACTTGCTGTAATTCGAAGAATTAAATAGCTTAGTGTATAGAGGCTGATGAGGTAGAAGTGATAATTTTTACGTAAAAATACTTTCATCTGACTAAGCTAATTTTAAGCCTAAAATTTCAGCACATTTTAATAAGCTTGCCTGACTTTCAGTAAAATAAATGCCCTGCGGGTCGATTATTTGCTCACCTAGAGCTGCTTCTAAATCAGTTTTATTAGTTAATTCTAGGTCATTACGAGCTTTAGTAAAGCCACCTTCGACTATATTGGATTTAAAAATCCCAGCAGCGCTTACAGGTAAAAAATCTTCATAAGTTATAGGAGTCGCTTCTATAATGCCAGCAGTCACGAGATTTACTAAAATATCTAAACTTAGCTCGGAGCCTTTCTCTATGCTTAATTGCTCTAGGTTTAAGCTTTGCAGTTTAGACTCATTTACTTCGAAGTGAAAATGAACTAAATCAGCTTTAATTAGCTCGAGCAGATCATCTGGAAATTCACTAAATGCCTCGTTTAATACTTTTAGGTAATCATCGTTTTCTTGTTTCGTCTCGCTTAAAGTCTTATTTAAAAGCTTTTCATAGAGTTCCATGCCCCTCTTGGTTAAAGCTGCACCACGTGTCTCTATTTCACCGAATCTTGCTCTATGAGTGCCTTGTATGCCACCACCATTTTGGTTTGGGAAAAAGATTTCTTCACTAAGTGCTCTAAAAGAGGTTTGTCTTAGTAAAATCGGAATTTTTCTTTTAGGTGGGCCTTGTATAGTAGGAGTCATCTGTATATTTTTTTCCTGCATACGCTGGTACAGCCTATCTATATCTAAGACTCTCGGGGTAAGATGATTAATATGCGGGCCTTTAAAGCTTACTATGTCTGCGATTAAAGAATTTACTCCTAAGAGATCTTTATAAAGTTCTTTAGTGACAGTAGCTTCACCGTGCCATCTGAAAGTTTCTAGAGCTTCCTTGACGAAATCTTGCGCCTGAGATTCATTTAGACCTCCGTCCTTTTCGTGAATTTCTATTAATTCTAAGCACTTTTCATTAATGATATTGCGCTTAGACAGAGTTTCTTTTACCTGCTCCTGAAGAGTCTCTGGCAATAACTCTAGCCTTAAGAGGGAAGTAAAGACCCTAAAAGGACATTTTTGTAGATCTTCTCTGTGAATAGGTCTGAAAACGGTAGAGTGTACTGGCAAGTCAGCAATGCTCAAATCATAGTAAGAGACTGCTTTCATGCCCATAACAATAAAAACTCATATAATTAGCCCCATTTCTTTATCACTACCCAAGCGAATAGCACCGTGCTTCTCTTCACTAATACGAGATATGTCTAAAACCTCTTTACTGATAGAGGGGTTTTCATTGATGCTTTCTAAATTTACAGCTTCTACGGTCTCTAAAAGAGTCTGATAAAGAGGAACTTCACCTTTATACATCTCGGACATCGCCCTCGTAAACCAAGCTCTTATCTGATTAGAATCACAAAACTTTTTTTTGTCCATAGAATGCCAATAAAATTTATTCACTCCATTCTGTAGCTGGGATGAAATGAGCTTTCTGCCATAGCTCCTCTAAATTATAGTAATTTCTAGCTTCTTGCTGAATGATATTAATAATTACATCTCCATAATCGAGCAAATACCACTTATCGCCATAAGTACCTTCTTTTACTGTAGGCTCTATACCTAAGTCAGAGAGTGATTCTTCGACGTGTCTTGCCATCGCTTTAAGCTGTGCTGAAGTCTCTCCAGAACTAATTACGATGAAATCAGCCAAATCAGAGACATTACTGATATCTAATATCTCTGTATCACTTCCTTTTTTGTCTTCACAAAGCCTAGCTGCTTTAAAGGCTATTTCTTTACTAGTTAATATATTAGTCAAGTTCAAGTTAATATGTATAAATCCTTAATAGTGTTCAATGGATCGAAAAACTTTATTTTAACAATAAGTCCTACCGTATTGGGATCTTTTTTTACTTCTACTACTTTCCCTATAGGAAAGTTCGCAGGGAAAGGGGGATTACCTTCATCTAAATATAATCCAGTACTAACCACTCTATCACCGACTTTCACTGTAGAGTCTATCTTAATAAAGTCTAGTATAGCGTAATCTGGAAAAGAACCAGAGAGTACACCATATTCTTCAGTCCTTTCTATCTTAGCCCCCATTTGAAAGCTTTTATCAAATACTAATTTCACGATAGAACTATGATCAAAAACTTGGCTGACCTGACCTACTATGCCATTTAAAGAGAAAACCCCTTTACCTAATTCAATTCCATCTTTTTTACCTTTATTGATAATTTAACAATATCAAACTTCTGGGATGAACTTCGAGAAATTGATACGTGGTCGGATATTCCTGTTCGAGCGCATGAATTAGGTAAAGCGTATGTTCGCTTTGAGAAAATATTTTTTAATAGAAATTTGCCAAAATCAAAATGATAAAGAGAAATAACATATCATCTGCAACAGATAAAAGAGTAAAAAATAAATTTATATATACTCGTAAGGTAGATTTCAGAATTGAGGA
>DAISHM010000061.1:0-6828 GCA_036822535.1 Candidatus Caenarcanales bacterium | reverse complement strand
AGTTTCACAGGCAATATAAAAATTAAAATTAAAACAAATATTTAAATACCCGTTGTCAGCAATTAAGACTTGCTGCCCACGGGTGTCGGAGGTGCTGATTACAATCAAAAAAACATTTTAAATAGAGTAACTAATGAATTACTCTATAAACCTTACGCCAGTTCAGTTATACAATTTAGACAAGTCAGGTTATTCCTGAAAGTCATAATATCTAGTTTTACGATAAAAAATTTAAGTAGGGCTAGCTCCGCTAGCCCTACTATGAAATTAATTGAAGAGACTATACTTTCGCAAAGTCGTTTACTTCTTTTCTTAGTGTCTTCTCAGAGTTAACTTCAGCGTTCCATGCTTGCTCCTCAACTCTTAACTCACCTAACAGTGCTCTTGCTTGATATAGAAGCTGTCTTAGAGCATCCTGATCGGCAGCGTCACCGACAGCAGCACCGAATTCAGTAGTCACGACGTCATTTATTGTCGTTACCCAGCCAGTACCCGTCGAACCAGCATCAATACCAGCTTGATCATAGATATAAGCAATACTATTAGTATTAGTCTTATCTGTATCAACTAAGTCACCAAGAGTTTTATTTCCACCACCAAGTATCGCTTTCTGTAACTCACCTTCCAGCATTGCTACTACTTGTTGTTGAGCATCCATTCTTGATCTGATCTGCGCTAGATACGCCGCTGTGTTAATTGCACCCATAATTTACCTCCGTTTTAAATATTGTTCGAAACTAACTGAACTATATATAAAAGATCTGGTTTAAGACTAAGTTAAGGGAACAAAATTTAAGAAAATATTTTATTAAAATATCATTTTAGCCTCTATCACGTAAGGGAACATAGGAGCGTAAATTATAACCAGTGTACACTTGACGAGGTCTACAAATTTTCTTTTTATCAAATTCATTCTGCTCCTTCCAGTGAGCAAGCCAACCCGGAAGTCTACCTAAAGCAAACATAACAGTAAACATATTTACTGGTATACCTAAGGCACTATAAATAATCCCAGAATAGAAATCTACATTAGGATAAAGTTTTCTCTCTACGAAATAAGGATCTTTAAGCGCTTCCTCTTCTAATCCCTTGGCTATTTCTAAAAGAGGATCGCTGATACCTAGCTTATCTAAAACTCTATCACAGGCTTTTCTAAGTATCTTCGCACGCGGGTCAAAGTTCTTATAAACTCTATGACCAAAGCCCATTAACTTAATAGAAGATTTTTTATCTTTAACTTTTGCTAAAAATGATTTATAGTCCTCACCACTATCGTGTATTTGCTGAAGCATTTCGAGAACAGCTTGATTGGCACCGCCGTGTAAAGGGCCCCACAGAGCAGAAATACCAGCAGAGATACAAGCGTAAATACTAGCACCGCTACTTTGAACCATTCTTACCGTGGACGTACTACAATTCTGCTCATGACCAGCATGTATAATTAAAAGCTGATTCATAACTTTTACAATCTCATCGTCGATATAGTACTCTTCAGATGGCACCGCAAACATCATGTTCATGATATTTGCACAGCAAGATAATTAATTATTAGGATAAATCAAAGGCTGGCCTATAGACTTTTTATAAGAAAAAGAAGCTATAGTTCTTAATTTAGATAATATTCTTACTATATCTAAATTAATCTGCTCCTCATTATTAGAACGGCTAGAGTCATTATAATAAGCTGCAAGTGAACAAGTCATTGAGGACAGTATTGCCATAGGGTGTGCTGTACTAGGATAACCAGCAAAGAAATGAATCATATCTTCATGCAGTAAAGAATGCCTAGTAAGAGCTTCAGAAAAAGCATCCATCTGATCTTTAGTCGGCAATTCACCATAAATCAGTAAATAACAGACTTCCACAAAAGTAGATCTCTCAGCTAATTCTTCTATATCAATACCACGATAACGTAAAATGCCTTTTTCACCATCAATAAAAGTAATATCACTCTGGCAGGAACCAGTATTCATATAACCATTATCTAAAGTAATTAAACCAGTCTCGGCCCTTAAATTAGTAATATCTATAGCTTTCTCTTGCTCAGTTCCCTCTACTACTGGAAGTTCTATAGTAGTACCGTTATACTCTAGCTTAGCCTTTTCGACAGCGTCCTTACTATTAACTTCTTTAAACTCTAGATCAGTAGTCATGTTTTTAATTTTCCCAAAAACTTTTCAATATGGCTAGTCTCTCATCGGTATTATTTAATGAAATTAAGCATTTTCCCTATTCTAGCCTAGCTTATCGCTTCCTTTAAAAATCCTAAATACTTCTTTTCCTTTGCGCAGCAGACTTATACCAGGCACAGAAGATAATACCGTAGCTAAAAATACAGCGACAGCAATAGCAAAAGCATTATCAGAACTAACCCCTAATATACTTAATAAAAAAACATAAGTAGCCTCTCTTGCACCAATTCCCTTTACGGCAGGAATAACATAACTCGCTAAAGTAGCAAGTGGCACTAATAAAAACCAATACCAAAAAGGGATATCGCTGATTCCCAAAGCTAAAGCAGAAAACACATTAATTGCCATCAAAAAGACATGAGTAATAAAAGTCCAGAGCATAACTAAAAAGACAAAGCGCTTATGGACAATAAATTCTGAAATAGCTAACTTTACTTTCTGAAAGATCGCAAGAGGAATAGGTATTTTAATCCACAGTTTATAACCAAAGAAAGCCACAAAAGGGATAGAAGAAAGAATAAACAAAGCCTGCAAAAGCCTTTCTGGCATAGAGTTTGACAAATTATTTGCATAAATAAAAATCAAAGATAGTGGAAAGAAGAAAAACATCATAGTAAAGCCAAAGAGTCTCTCTAGAATTACCGTTAAGCCCGCAGATAACCAATCATGATTAGAAGTTAGAGCTGAATCTGGCTTTAAAACAGGTTCAGATTGACCATAAGCTTTTCTAACTCCTGGTTCTGACGCTAAATAAAATGCTCTTAGGGCATCACCCCCTACATTACTTGGGAAGAAATTATTTGCAAACATTCCTTCAAAGTACCAGAGCAAAGCAGTGGAATAAGATATTAAATAATTAAACCCTTTAGTAATAATCCACCATCGATAAGCATTAGTAATAATAGTAAGCACACTAAAAAAGGTAGCCAGACTTAAAAAACGCCAATCTAAATTAGCAAACTTCGCAATAAAGCCATTTAAATCAAAATTTAGTACTTGAAAAAAAACAAAAACCAATAAAGCTGAAACGATTAGCTTGATTAAAGTCTTATAAAATTTTTTAATTTCATCCTCACTTTATTAATAAAACTTAACCGCCACCTAAATAAATAACTGGATTCTTCGGCTTTCCTTGTTCACGAACCTCGAAATGTAAGTGAGGCCCAGTAGCGTAACCTGTGGATCCTTCGAAACCTACTACATCACCTTGTTTCACACGGGTGCCTACAGTAACTTTAGCGGAAGATAAGTGAGCGTAAAGGGTAGAAAAACCCTTAGCGTGATCTATAATAACGACCTTACCATAACCACCATACCAACCTGAATATATAACAACCCCACCTTCAGAAGCCTTTATAGGAGTACCATATGGTGCAGCTAAATCTATACCACTGTGCATACTTCTTACACCAAAGATTGGATGTCTTCTTGGACCAAAAGGAGATGTAATCGGAGCCCTCACTGGATAAGCAAATGCACCAGTAGATTCAGGATTATCACCTTTGCCTACAGAAGAGAGTTCTGAGATTCTATACATCAGCTTGACAGATTCTCTCTCTAATTGTCTTTCAGAGCTTTCATACATAGCAGTTTCCTGCCTTAATTTCACTAAAATATCTTTTTGTTTTTTCTGCTGGAAGCTTATATCTTCTTCGATATTTTTTAATTTAGCTCTAATTTGTTCAATACGCTTAGTCTCTTCTTCTAGAGAGTCACTATATTTTTCTATATCCTCTGACTGAGACTTAAGAGTATCTAAAAGTTTTTTGTCAAAATCTATTACTTTTTTCTGGAAATAAAGATAGTCCATGTAATCAGTCGGACTTTGTGCTCTTATCAGACCATCAATAAATCGAAGCTGACTTTTTTTATAAATCGCAACTACTCTTTCCTTAGCCTTCTCTTCGACTACAGCTTTCTTTTCATTAAGCTCATCTAGGCGAGCTTTCGTCTTTTTCCAAGCTTCCTGATTCGAACTAAGATAACGACTCTGAACAGCTACCTGCTTTCTAGCATCCATAAGTTTATGATCTATCTGCCTTAAAGTACGAGAAGCTTCAGCTTCTTTCATACGAGCCTGTTTAATTTTTTCAGAAAGAGTACTCTTCTGCTCATTAATATCATCTAGAATTTTTTTCTTTTCACTTACAGTTAGTGATTGCTTTCCAGTTAAATCAATAAGAGCGAAAAGTGGCAGTATACTAGAGAGCAAAAAGCTCGCAAGCACCGCAAGAATAATAATCTTGGTAAATATATTGCTTCTCTTTTTGGAGTGCACGAAAAATATTATAACTTTTTAGTCCTTTAAATAAGTAAAACTTTAAGATTTTTCCTAAATATTAGCCATCTTTCCTAGCCAATCCTGCACGAATCACATGATGAAAATCTTTTAAATTAGCTAATTTAAACTCCTTATTCTCCATACCAGCTTCACCTCTTTCATTTGAAATTCTATAAAGTATTCGACCTAAGCTACCAAAGGCAAAACTTAAAGGATCTAAGGCAGCTTTATGTTTTTTACCAATAGTATCTGAAAGTATATTCACTAAAGCTCCAGCGCTTTGTGCATAACCAGAGAGTCCAAAGAAAATCCTACCAGATAGAATATGACCAGGTTTCATACCCTCAAAACCTTGACACATTCCCCCAAGACTTCTAAGAGTAGTCCCAACGGCACGCCCATTTGCTCCAAAAATTTTCTCTAAAGGACGAAAAGAAATACCTCCTGTAAAGGCGAGCGCTGCGCCTAAAACTCCCATCATTGCATGTTCGTGCTTAAATATCCTTTCAGCAAAGACTTTAGGGCTAGTAAAAAAGTTTTCCTTTATTTTGGTAAGACCCAATTTCACATGATCTTTATACTCACTCATATTCTGAAAAGACTCTTTAGAATTCATAATATTTAGAGAATGAGCGAAAACATACCAGGCAAGTGACATCCAGCCACGGTCATTATAATGATCCTCACTTTTAGACACTGCTAAAGCTAACCAATCACCAGCATGCCCAAAAGCATTAATATAATCCTTTCTAGGATAAAGTTTACAAATATTTTTTAGTGAGTTTAAAGCTTGAAAAACTCGATTACCTTTATCTGCAAATAAACTGAAACTCTTTTTAAAAGGCTCTGGGACTTTTACTAAACCCGATTCTAATAAAGAATCACTAAATAAAGAAACTAAAATACCATTGGAGATACTATCTAAAGCAAAATTAAAAGCCTTACTATCAGCGAGCTTGGTACAAAGCGAGCTCGCCAAATCAGTATGCATCCTTTTAACTAGCTGTGTAGAATCTCCCTTTTCTTCAGCAGCAAAGACACTCCCGAGGCTCTAAGGATAGATTTTCCGTTGAATTTGCCCCTGAGTAAGGATTTGATGGATTAATAGAAACAGGATTAATCATGATTAGAACTAGGCATAAGATACCTAAATTAAAATGCTATTCCAATAGTATCAAATTTCAGAATAATTAGAAATACAAAATAAAATTATCAATGAATATTTACCTGAATATCGATCAAACGCAGTGAGGGGAGCCAAATGGCTCCCCTCACTGCGTTAAGGTTACTAGTTAATGAAATCCTGAAATTAGGCTGTCAAATAGTCTCTAAGCTTAACAGCTCTATCTGGATGTCTGAGCTTTTTCAGTGCACGGAATTCTAACTGTCTAACACGCTCTCTAGTGATTCCTAAAAGCCTACCGACCTCTTCTAAAGTTCTTTCTTGACCAGAATCAATACCGAATCTAAGCTGTACGACAGCTTTTTCTTTTGGTGTGAGGGTCTCAAGCACTTTAAGAATATCGTTAGCTAGAAGTTGATCAGTAGCACAGAGTTCTGGATGTATGTTATCAGAAGAATCAGCGATAAAGTCTTCTAATTTACCATCTTCCTCATTATTAATCGGAGCCTCTAGCGACACTGGTGTTCGCATAGCTGCGACGATTTCCTTAATCTTTTGAGTGGAGACTTCCATTACCTGTGCAAGTTCTTCTTCAGTAGGTCTTCTATCGAAAAGCTGGCCTAGTCTTCTAGCCACTTTCTTGAATTTATTGATAGTCTCAACCATGTGAACAGGAACTCTTATAGTCCTAGATTTATCAGAAAGAGATCTAGTGATCCCCTGTCTAACCCACCAAGTAGCATAAGTACTGAACTTATAACCTCTCTCTGGATCAAACTTTTCAGCGGCTCTGATTAAACCTAAATTACCTTCTTGGATTAAATCTAAGAACGGTAAACCTCTGTTAATGTACTTCTTCGCGATAGAAACCACTAATCTTAGGTTATGTCTAACCAGCTTACGCTTAGCTTCTATATCACCTTCTTTGATTCTACGTGCAAGTTCTATTTCTTGCTTAGCATTCAAAAGAGGTACTCGACCTATTTCTCTAAGATACATCTTTACAGAGTCATCAGAGAGTGGAGAGATGGATTCTAGGTTTTCCCCTAAATCATCATCACCAGAGTCACTAGATTTTCTGCTTGCTGCTGAAGATATCAAATCATTTTCGATTGAATCAGTCGATATATCAGTAAGACCGATGGGATCATCAAAGCCATCAGCATCAATCAGAGAATCATCAAAGCTAAGTAAATCGCTGTCTTCCATTACCTCAGACATTTTTCTTTTTT
>DAISHM010000060.1:0-6875 GCA_036822535.1 Candidatus Caenarcanales bacterium | reverse complement strand
TTTGGCTCTGGGGGATGGTTCTGGGAATTAGGAGAAATTAATGGGGGCAGTTTATAATGTTTTCAAAAAAAGTACTATTTTATTTACATCTTCTTTCGGAATGGATTTCCCCACCTGATATTCACCCATGATCTCTATGGTACGAGCTAAGCTGCGCACTGTGCCATCGTGTAAATAGGGGTAAGTCTTTTTAATATTTCTCAGAGTCGGAACTTTGAAAACATGCCTGTCGCTTTCTACTTTAGTTACATTAAATCTACCTAAGTCTTCTTTAGATAAAGGCATTTGTTTTAAACCATTTAGTCCTTGAGCTCTGTCTGAAAAATAATCTTTAGCTAAGCCCATTTTTTGAAAAGAGTTAGATCCTATAGCAGGGCCTAAGTGACAATTATTACAATTATATTTTTTAAATAGTTCAAATCCCTCTTTCTCTTTATCATTAAGCGCATAGTCATTGCCTTTCAGATATTGGTCAAATTTATTATCTGGGGTTAGTAAAGACTTCTCAAATTCCGCAATGGCAGTAGCTATCTTATCTCCAGTCATTTCTTTAGACCCAAAGGCTGTTTCAAAAAGGCTTATATATTCTGGATCGCTACTGATTTTAGAGACTACTTCATCCCAATTAGACCCCATCTCTAGTGGATTGTGTACTGGGCCGTGAGCTTGAGCTATAAGATCTTCAGCTCTGCCATCCCAAAATTGTTTGATATTAAAAACTGAATTAAAGACAGTCGGTGAATTAATATGTCCATGACCTCCAGCAACTCCAATTGAGAACTGCATTTGATCGGTACCACCTTTAGCAAGATCATGACATGATGCGCAGGAAATGGTGTTATCACGAGAAAGCTTAGTATCATGAAAAAGTTTATTACCTAAATTCACTAGATTCTTGTCTAGCTCTAATTCTTCTTCAGTCGGTAAAGGTACAAAATCACCGTTACTTAAATCTCTAATCCAAGTCAGCATAATTTTCTTTTCGGTATCACTAAAATTCGCATCCCAATGCATCAGTTTGTATTGAAGTGGAGGCATAGAACCATCTTCTAGAACAGCTTTTATTCTATTTAATGAAGCTGCACTGATATCTGAATCGAACTCTTTATTAAAGATTTCTTCATCCATATTAAAATAAGCTCTCCCCTTTATTATGACTAGATCAATAAGTTCTTTAATCAGGGTGAGATTGTAATAAAAGGGGTACTCCGTGTGAGCGGTATGGCAATCTTTACACTTTTGCATAAGCATTTCGCCTGCAACTTCAGTGTGCTTGGAATCTTTAGATGAGACTTTTATCCATTTTTTATCGAATTTAGCATTTGCACTCTGCATAGAAAAAGCTATCAGAGAGCTTAGTAAAATTAGAAATAGAGAAGATGATTTAAACATTTATACTTTCGATATTAACAGAAAGTGAGTTTTTTCAATATTTGAAAATAAATTTGCTAACATTAAATTGATTTTCAAACAAGAATTTAAGGACTTACCATATGGCTATTAAACCCGAAGAAATTACTCAAATCATCAAGCAGCAGATTCAGAACTTCCCTGACACACAGGTCTCTCACAATGTGGGTTCTGTGTTAAGTGCAGGTGATGGTATTACTAGGATTTATGGCTTAAGCAGTGCGGTTAACGGTGAGCTTGTAGAGTTCGAAGATGGTACTAACGGTATGGTTATTAACTTAGAAGAGGATAACGTAGGTGTAGTTCTTCTAGGTTCTGCTGAATCAATTAAAGAAGGTACACAGGTTAAATCCACTGGTAAATTAGCTTCTATCGGAGTTAGTGCTGAGATTTTAGGAAGAGTAGTGGACCCACTAGGTAATGTTCTAGATGCTAAGCAGCAGTACCATATAGATAAATACATGCCTTTAGAGAAAATTGCTCCAGGTATAGTTAAACGTAAATCGGTTCATGAGCCTTTACAGACTGGTATTACTTCTATTGATGCGATGATTCCTATCGGCAGAGGGCAAAGAGAGTTAATTATCGGTGATAGACAGACAGGTAAGACTGCTATTGCTTTAGATACTATTTTAAATCAGAAGAATGTCCCAGATTCAGAAAGACCAATTTGTGTCTATGTATCTATTGGTCAGAGACAGGGTTCTGTAGCTAGGACTGTTAAGAAATTAGAAGATGCTGGAGCTATGGCTTATACAGTAGTGGTACATGCTGGTTCTACTGATAGCTCTGCTTTACAGTTTTTAGCACCTTATGCAGGGGTCGCTATAGCGGAGTATTTCCTAGCTCAAGGTAAGCACGTGCTTTGCATCTATGATGATTTAACTAGACATGCTTGGGCCTATAGAGCTATGTCTCTTTTACTAAGAAGACCACCTGGTCGTGAAGCTTATCCTGGAGATGTATTCTATATTCACTCTCGTCTTTTAGAGAGAGCTTGTAAGCTAGCTGATTCTGAGGGTGCTGGTTCTATTACAGCGTTGCCAATTATTGAAACACAGGCTGGTGACGTATCTGCTTATATACCGACTAATGTAATTTCTATTACAGATGGTCAGATTTTCTTGGATACTGGTCTATTTAATTCAGGCGTTAGACCAGCAATTAACGTAGGTCTCTCTGTATCTAGGGTAGGTGGTGCTGCTCAGACTAAGGCGATGAAGAAAGTTGCTGGTAAGCTGAGATTAGAGTTAGCTCAATTTAAGGAATTAGAAGCTTTTGCTCAATTCGCTTCTGACTTAGATCCAGCTACTCAAAAGCAAATCACTAGAGGAAGAAAGTCTGTTAAGATTTTAGTTCAAGATGAATTCTCGCCTTTGTCTGTTGGTGAGCAGGTTTCTATCATTTTTGCTGCAGGTCAAGGGATTCTAGATAGCATAGATGATACGAAAGTCTCTGAATTTAAGAAAGGTTGGTTCGAGTATTTTGCCGCTAATCATAAGTCTCTTAAGGATAAACTCGATAAGGGTGATTCTTGGGATGATGAGATAGTTAAAGAACTTCTAGAAAGTCTTAATAAATTCAAAGAGAAACTATTTGTCTAAATTGTTATAATATTTAGTCTTGTATCAAATTCAAGGTAATCAGTCATGTCTTCAATCAAACTATTAGATAAAAACGGAAAAGAATCTAAGAACTCTGCGGATTTCGATTCTAGCTTGTTAAGCGTAGAGCCTAATAAGCACTTAATATATTTAGCGGCAGTTATGCAGGAAGCTAATCAGCGAAGTGCTAAAGCTAAGTGTAAAACTAGATCTGAGGTGCGTGGCGGTGGTGCTAAGCCTTGGAGACAGAAGGGTACAGGTAGAGCGAGAGCAGGTAGCTCTAATTCACCTTTATGGAGAGGTGGTGGGGTCATGTTTGGTCCTACTGGTAAAGAGAATTACACTAAGAAGCTGACTAAGAAAGCTAGTAAAAAAGCTGTCCTTTCGGCTCTTTTACAGACTGTGAATGCTGGAAACTTAGTCGCTATTGAGAGCTTTGATGTTAAAGAAGGTAAAACTAAAGAAGTGACTCAGTTATTTGCTATTTTGAGTCTGAATAATCTTTCAGTTTTAATCGTAGCGGTGAATGCAGCTAATAATTTAGAGCTTTTAAAGAGAGCTTCTAGAAATATTGCTAACGTGAGACTTATTAATGCTGATCGTTTGAATGTTTTAGACATATTAAAAGCAGATAAAGTTTTAATTACTAATAAGGCTCTAAAGGAAGCAGAGGAGCGTTTTTCTATGTTTATCGGAGCTGAGACTAAGTAAGGGATTAAATTATCATGGCATTAAAATCAAGTAAAGCAGTTTATATAATTAAAAGACCTATTATTACTGAGAAGTCTACTAATATGTCTGAGATGAGCAAATTCACGTTCGAAGTAGATGCTCATGCTAATAAATTTCAGGTCAAAGAAGCTATAGAAGAGCTTTTCCCTGATGTTAAAGTTAAAAAAGTAAATATTTCTAAGATGTTTGGCTCATCTAGAAGAAGCTTAAAGGGCAGAACTAAGCCAGTAGATGGTAAGAAAGCCATCGTTACTATCGAAGGCGATCATATTAAGTATTTCCCTGAAGTCTAAGCACTTTTTGTTTGCTAGGTTTTAGATGTTTTGCGAGACCTTGTTCTCTTAGGCTGTTTTTACTTCAGGCTTTTTAGGAAAAAATTCGTCTGCAAGCCCTCTCCCTAACTGGCTTATGAATTTAGCTGGATTTTTAAATGGGCTGCTTATCTGTTCTAGGTCGTCTCTCTGTACTTCATTGCGCGCATTAGAAGATTGAGTGAAAATTTTAGCTAAGGCATCTGATCCCATTTGCAGGTGGGTCTCTCCAGTTAGGTCACCTATTGCACCTAAGCCAAAAAAGACTCCAGAAAGCCAGTTAAACAGTCTACCTTTTTCTAAATTCTGCAAGCTTGCTCTGTCTAAAACTAGACCGCTCATTCCTACTACGTCCCCTAAAATTTTTCCGATGGAGTGCTTACCTAAAGCACTTACTGCGACACTAGATAAAGCTCCAGTGGCACCTAGAAAGCCCATAAAACCTTTTTTATTATTAAGTAAAATATCATTAACGGCGCTTTTAAGTTTATCTCCATTGGAGAGAGACTCATTTTGAAGAATATTTTTAAGTGAATTACCATAATCAGATGGCAGCTCTTTAAGTCTTTCTGCGACTATAGTTAACGAGTCTCCCATATTATTAAAAGGTTTGCCTTTACTTGGTTTTAAAGCTGAGTTTGTGGACTTCATAGTCGTATTATCGATTTCCATTAAACCTGCATAGAGTCTTCGTGCTGAGTAAATCCATTTTGCGGGTAAGAAAGCAAATGGAATATCTACTGCATTTGCAGCAAACATTACCGCTCGATTCTGTTTTAAACCAGTAATAGCCCCTAAGGCACAGTTAATTAAAAGAAAAGCTCTGTAAGCTGTTTCACCAATTAATTTAGCTGCTCTATTATCTTTTAATGGAGACCACTGTACGGCTAAATTAATTCCAGCAGTGGCCCCACTGAGCCAAGTATTAGCAAATTTTCTTAAAGGATGTTTACCATCAGCTAGTTTTACTAAAGTAGTGGCTAAGTTATCTAATCCTTTTTCTCTAAGCAAGCTTTCTGCGTGATCAATTCCCGTTTTAATTGGCTGTGCCTCGTCAAGATTGTTTTTATTTATTGGAGTCTGTGAGAGGTTTTCAAGCTTATCTCTTTCTGTGTTTTTGTTTTCTTTATTATCTGTGTTTTGGGCTGAGGGAGTACTGTCTAGCACTATGACTGTCGGCTGAGCGACGCTAGGAGCTGATTCTAGCTGAGGGCTTTGCTGTTTAGATATGGCTAAATTCACCCTTGAATTATTTCCTGCATTTAGCTTTCAGTTCTATTGTATAGACACTCCTGCACACATAATATTATGTATTACATGGTGCGTTTTTATCAATGATTAAAATAATTTCTTCGAAAATTGAGATAATATAAAAAAACATAAAGTAAAGAGTAATTACGTTTTAGAATTTTCCTAATTATGACGGTGTTGAAAGCTGAGCCATTAGAAAATTTAGTTACTAGTTAAGCATTCAGCCTCAGATTAAAAAGATATTTGGAGATGATTTTCCATTAAATAGTTTTTCTAGTCCAATAGATATTGAAAATGAATTAATTCGTGAGAAAATTGAGTGTATAAAAAATATTTTAGAACAAGGTCGTACGCAGTCTTCAAATGATAAGCTAATGCAAGATACTAAAAAGCGTCTAACCGAGATTGACTTAGAAATGATGACAAAGAATATTAAGCTAACCCCTCAAAATACCTTGCCTAACCTTTTAGTGAGTGTCGCGATAGAACCTAAATATACAAAAGAGCAAAGATCACAAATGGTAGAAGCTGTTTTAGATTATGCTTTTAGCTTAAAAACTTAATATGGATTTTTTACACAATATTAGCCAGAATTTTTTGCATCCTCCAGTCTTATTTTTTGCATTAGGATTAATAGCCGTCTTACTAAAATCAGATTTAGAGATCCCCCCTCAGATAGGGAAATATTTGTCTCTGTATTTGCTTTTTCATATAGGTATTTTAGGTGGAGAAGAGTTGTTTAATAGTGGTTTTAGCCCAGTAATTATTAGCGTTATGTTTGCTTGCATCGCTCTCTCTTTCTTATTGCCTTTTATAAATTACAGGATTTTACGTTTTAAGTTAGATGTTTATAACGCAGGTGCTATCGCAGCGAGTTATGGTTCTATTAGTGCTGTAACTTTTGTAACCGCTACTTCCTTTCTAGAAGCTCATCATATAAGTTTTGATGGCTATATGGTAGCAGGTATGGCTTTAATGGAATCCCCAGCGATAATAGCTGGACTTATCATTATTAAGTCAGCATTGAAAAAACAAGATTCTAATGCTGAAACACGCTTAAGTAAAGTATTTCATGAGGCATTTACTAACGGTTCTGTACTTCTCCTAATCGGTAGCATGGTTATTGGTTATATTTGTGGTAATACTGGTGGCGAAGAATTGAAACCCTTTGTGGGAGATATTTTTAAAGGAATGCTTTGCCTTTATATGCTAGATATGGGGCTGATTGCGGGCTATAAAATGAATTTATTAAAAGAATCTGGTCTATTTCTTTCTAGTTTCTCACTGCTTTATCCTCCTTTAGCTGCGATTTTAGGTATAGTGACAGCTAAACTAATTGATTTGGAACCTGGAAATGCTATAATTTTAAATGTTTTAGTGTCTAGTGATTCTTATTTAGCTGTAGATGCGGCAAGTCGTTTTGCTATTCCTCAAGCAAACATGGGGCTTTTACTACCAATGTCTTTAGGTCTGACTTTTTCTTTTAATATAACTTTAGGTATTCCTTTGTATTTTGCAATCATTGAGAGGTTTTGTTCATAATATACTTAATTTGAAGGTAACAGAA